>CATPCA010000118.1 GCA_955652545.1 Candidatus Dormiibacterota bacterium | reverse complement strand
GGTCATCAGGGTGATGAACTGCGCCGGACAGTCCAGCGAACCGATCCAACGGAGCGCGGCGTGGCACCACTCGAGGTATCCGTCGCCGGCGACGCTGACTGCGGGACCGTCCAGCATGAGCACGGCGCGGTTGCCGCCCGGTTGGAGGCGCAGGATCCCGGGCGCCTCCGTGGACGTCGCCGGCACGACCAGAAAGGTGTGCAGGCGGCGCGGGACCCACCTGGGCGGGCGGTCGGCGGGGCGCTCGCCGGTGACGTGGACCGCGCCGCGCACGTCGCGGACGCGGGCGCGTGACGCCCGCCCTCGAGCCACCGTCGAAGGCATGACCCGCCACGCGTGGCGATAGGCAACGTGGGTGCCGATCCACACGCCCTGCCGCTCCGGGAGACCGAGCGAAGCGGCGACAGCGAGCACAAAGCCGGCGCTGGCCGGGCCCCACAAACCGGGGAGGCCGACCGCGAGAAGCGCGTACGCCGGCGGCCCGGCTAGGGCCGCCAGGACCAGCGAACGGACGGGGAGCAACATCGGACCGACGGCGAGCCGGAACTGCGCGTCGACGGCGAGTGGAACGCGAATGGCCCCGTGTGTGGCGCTCACGCCGGATGTCCCGCACGGTTGCGCAGGATCGGCGCGAGATCCGGCGACTGGTTGTGGAGGAGACTGGCCAGTGCCGCCCCGGCGACCGCGTTCCCTGTGCGTGGGTCCTCCGCCAGCGCCCTCGTGAATTCGGCAACCCTGACCGCGGGATCCGCGCCCGCCGCATCGAGGTGAGCCGTCGACTCCGCCACCACGATCCTTCCCTCGTCAGTCGTGGCGAAGCGACCGACACAACCGCCGACCGCCTGGTTGAAGGCGGCTCTCATCGCCGGTTGTCGGAGAACGCCGGCCGCCGTTCCGTGACGGCTGAAGTCGGCCTCACCCGCTGCGTGGATGGCGGCGTCGACCTCCGGGCTCTCACCGAACATGGCCGCGGCGTGCCCGGCAGCGGCCGCGGCCACGATGGATCCCGTCTCGGGTACGTGCATCGGACCCTGGGTGGCGCCGCGCATTCCCGGGCGCCCGAGCATTTCGAGCAGGCCTCCCGGGCGGGGTGGACGGCCGCCGATCCTCATCAGCGCCGCGACGTCGCCGGCGGCGTTGGGCAGCGCCATGATCGACGTCGACAGGGCCGTGGCTGCGCCGGTTATCCCGCCGTGGCTGAACCCCCGCCAGGCCAGGCCGTGCACCGCTTTGCCCGTCATCCAGACACCGCCAAGTACCGCGAAACAGGCCAGCAGGGTGCGGGTCACGGCTTCGGCGGCGCCGCCCGGCGACACCAGGTGCTGGTTGCCGTTGAGGAAGAAGAGCGCGATGCCCGCCGTCAGGGAGCCGGAGACTGCCAGGACGACGGGCAGCAACATCGCCGAGGCGAAGAGGTCGAGCCACCACTGCAGGAACCGATTGCGGTGGTCGTACACGGCCAGGGCCACGAAGAGTGGTGCGGTCGCGACCGCGAAGACGAGCTGGATGATGCGCAGCAGGTACAGCGCCATCACATAGACGAAGGCTGCCGCTACCAGCAGGATGGGGATCGCCACCAGGAAGTCGCCGATCCCGGCGAGCCCGAAACCGGTCGCCGCGATGTTGCCCACGACGGTGCCCAGGTCGAGGTTGGCGGTGAAGGCGGAGGAGACGGCAGCAGCCGCGGACTCGGCGATGCGACCCGACGCGCCGGCGCAGAGACGCATGGCGTTGAGAAGCAGCGAGTTGTCCGGTGTCGGTACGACGAGCACCCCCGTCGCCACCACCAGGCGGACAACGTTGTCGATGACGACGTGCGCTCCCAACGCACGCTCGTCGAACACCCCACGCACAACCCGGACCACACAGCACGTGGCGGCGATGAAGACGCCCGACACCGACAGCGAGCTGTACAGACGCGGCCAGGTGCCCGACAGCGTGAGGTTGGCAGGCTTCAGCTCGTCGATGAGCTTCGGACACGACGGCTGGCTCCAATCCGCCTGGCACGCATCCCAGCCGGGGTCGCCCGCGTGCTGCGGAATCGGTGCGCCGAGTGTGTGGTGATACAGCCATTTGAACGGGTTCTGGATGACCTCGAGCGTTTGGCTGAACCAGTCGCCCGCCCCGGTGAGGAAGCTGCAGACGCCACTCAGCCCGACGCCGAAGATGCCGCACGCGTCGAGCACCATGTGCATGTCGACGCGCAGCGGTGTGGCGATGATCAGCACCGCCTCGCGTCTCCGGGTGAGGTGATGAACCGCATGGGCACCACGCTATCCGCGGGTTGCGGACAGACTGCGGACAGTGACTGGTCAGAGTCGGTGCTCATCGACCTCACGCCGCCGTGAATGTCGCGCCGACAGTGGGGTGAGAGACTGGGAATCCTCCCTCGTGCACGGCGCACTCTCGTCTGCGTCTGCGAGCGACCGGCGAGGAGTCGTGGCGGACGGGACGTCAGTGAACGGGCGCAGCCGCAGCTCCCTGACGATCAAGTCCGTCACGCCGTGCACAGTGTGCTGCCGCCTGGGACAGCAAGCGGACATCGTTGTCCCTGGTGTGTCCGGGGTCAGCGCTGACAGTGGCCGCCTGAGTGCACCGCCAGACAACCAGGGAGAAACGTCCGATGCTCCTCGTGGCCACCCTGCTCGCCCACCTCTTCGCCGACATCCAGGTTGATCCGAGTCGCGACACTCTGCACGTCTGGGAAACCGTGGCGAGCCCACTGCTCACCGCCGGCGAGTACCTGATCCCAGCCGGCGTGGCGCTGTCGAGCCTGCACAAGGTGATGCAGCATCAGGAATCCAGCTCGGGCTTCCTCGTCGACATGCTCGTCAAGGGTGGCGGAGCCGTGCTCGTCATCCAGCTGGTGAAGTCCTTCCTGCACGTCTGACGACGACGTGTCACTCCCCGTCGCGCAGGTCCTCACCGCGGAAGTCGAGGTCGCGCAGCGCCGGCTTGGCGCCGCGGTGTGGAGCGGCGTTGCCGAAGCGGTCGCGGAGCACATCGAGGGTGTGGTCGACCTGCTCATCACGTGGCGAGCCCACCGTCTCGAAAAGGTCCAGCTGAGCAGCGTCGATGATGCCGCTGACGCCCATCCCCAACAGCCGCACCGGGGTGCCCGCCCAGGTGCTGTCGAAGAGATGGAGGGCCGCTTCAGCCAGCACCGTGTCGCCATGCTGCGGGCTGGGCCAGGTGAGCTGACGGGTCAGCGTGGTGAAGTCGGAGTAGCGGAGTTTGAGGGTGGCGGTCTTCGCCGTCCAACCACCGCGGCGCAGCTGGCGGCCGACGTCCGCAGCGCACTCGCGCAGGCGACGGTGGAGCTCGTTGCGGTCGGACACGTCGGTGGAGAACGTCTCCTCGCGCGACACGCTCTTGGGCCGGGTCGGGAGCACCACCTCGCCGTGGTCGATACCGCGCGCCCGCTGGGTCAGGCTGACCGCAGCGTGCTCGCCGAGGCGACGGCGCAGCGTCTCCAGAGGAAAGGCGGCCAGCTCGCCGAGGGTGCTCAGGCCCAGCCCTGACAGCGCCTTCTCCGACGCCGGGCCGAGCCCGGGCAGGCGGCGCAGCGGCAGCGGCGCCAGGAATGCCGCCTCCTCACCGGGCTGCACCACGACGAATCCGCGCGGCTTGCGCAGGTCCGACGCGACCTTGGCCACCAGCTTGCACGTGGCCACGCCGCATGACGCGTCGAGCCTGCACTCCTGCGCGATGCGGTCGCGGAGCTGGGCGGCGAGGTGGTCGGGCGGTCCCATCCGGGCGATCGACCCGGTGACGTCGAGGTACGCCTCGTCAAGAGAGGCCGGCTCGATCTGGGGGGTGAAGTCGCGGGCGATGGCGAACACCTGGCGCGATGCGGCGCGATAGGCGACGAAATCGACCGGCAGGACGACCGCGTGTGGGCAGAGGCGCCGCGCGCGCCCCAGCGGCATCGCGGAGTGCACGCCGTAGCGCCGGGCCTCGTACGACGCCGCGCTGACGACGCCGCGGCGGTAGTCGTCGCCGCCACCACCGACGACGACTGGCCGTCCGCGTAACTCCGGACGGCGCAACTGCTCGACCGACGCGTAGAAGGCGTCGAGGTCCACATGGATGATCGCCCTCGGCCAGTGCACGCACCAAGTATCGGTCGCGCGCCGCCGGCTCCGGCGACCGCGGCGTGCCCGTCAGCCCGCCGGCGCGGCCACCGCGGACACGCCGCTGCCCCACTCGCGCAGATCCTCATCACGGAGGTAACCGGCGGCGATCATCAGCTCGACATAGGAGACGCCGAGGTGCGGAGCCGCGCGGCGCAGCACCCACGGCGGGGGGTTCTCCTTGTTCTTGTTCACCGCCTGGTAGAAGTAGATCTGGTTGAGGTCGCAGAGCAACGCCAGGCGGTGCAGCGAGATGCCGCGCTCGCGGCACCTCTCCCTGAGGTAGTCACGAAAGTCCACGGAAGGGGTGCCTCGAGATGGCGCATGGACGGCGTGGTTGCGACGTTCCGCGAGTATAGACCGGCACCGCTGCACGCCCCGACAATTGTTACAACCATTGCGAACTGCGACGGCGCAGGAGGTGCGCTACGGCGTGATCACCGTCATGCCGCCCCCGGTGTTGCGGTCCATCGACGTCAGCGCGTCGACGGCG
>CATPCA010000117.1 GCA_955652545.1 Candidatus Dormiibacterota bacterium | reverse complement strand
TGTCGATCTCGTCGATATAGATGATTCCCCGCTCAGCGCGGGAGATGTCGAAGTCGGCGGCCTGGATGAGTCGCAGCAGGATGTTCTCGACGTCCTCACCGACATAGCCGGCCTCAGTCAGCGAGGTGGCGTCCGCGATCGAGAAGGGCACGTCGATGATCTTGGCCAGGGTCTGCGCCAGCAACGTCTTGCCACAACCGGTGGGGCCAACCAGCAGGACGTTGGACTTCTGCAGCTCGACGTCACCGTTGGTCTTGGCGTGGGCGATGCGCTTGTAGTGGTTGAACACCGCCACGGACAGCACCTTCTTGGCGTGCTCCTGGCCGATGACGTACTGGTCGAGAGAGGCGGCGATCACCTGTGGGTTGGGGATCATCCCCGCCTTGCCACGCTTGGTCGTGGTGGAGCGGTTGTCCTCCTCGAGCACCTCCTGGCAGAGGTCGATGCACTGGTCGCAGATGTACACGCCCGGACCGGCGACGAGCTTGCGCACCTGCTCCTGCCCCTTGCCACAGAAGGAGCAGCGGGTGTGCCGCCTGCGGTCGTCGCGCTCAGTCATCCAAGGTCACCGTACCACGCTGTCGCTACAGGCGCGCCTGTCAGCCGGCAACGGATCGATGAAGGCCGTCGCGGGTCAGCGCGTGGCCGCGCCGCCGCCCGCCTCAGGACCTTCGCCCTGGCCACCGCGAGCGCCGCCACCATTGCTCTCCACCTTTGGCACAGGGCCGTCGCCCTTGGGCCTGCCCTGGATGATCTCGTCGATGAGGCCGTACGCCTTGGCCTCCTCCGAGCTCATGAAGAAGTCGCGGTCGGAGTCGCGGTTGATCACCTCGATTGGCTTGCCGGTGTGGTGGGCAAGGATCTCGTCGAGCCGGCGGCGGACACGCAGGATCTCCTGGGCGTGGATCTGGATGTCGGCCGCCTGCCCGCTGAAGCCGCCCGAGGGTTGGTGGATGAGCACTCGCGTGTTCGGCAGCGAAAAGCGCATTCCCGGCGCACCGCCGGCGAGGATCACCGCTGCCATCGATGCGGCGATGCCCATGCAGATGGTGCCGACACGTGGTTCGACATAGCACATCGTGTCGTAGATCGCCAGGCCGGCATACACCGACCCGCCCGGCGAATTTATATAGATCATGATGTCCTTCTCGGGGTCCTCACCCGCGAGGAAGAGCAGTTGCGCCATCACCACGTTGGCCACCTGGTCATCGATCGGCGTGCCGATGAAGATGATTCGGTCCTTGAGAAGACGCGAATAGATGTCGAAGGCGCGCTCGCCGCGGTTCGTCGTCTCGACGACCATCGGGATCAGGTTCTGCGGTGTCATGGTCGGGCCATTATAGGTACGCCCCTGCGATTCATCAGCCGCCGGTCAAGCGATCGCCGATCAGGCTGCAACGCCGGCGCCGAGCCGCACCAGGGCGATGCGGGCGCGGCGTGCCGTGACCGGGTCGGGACTGGTCGCGGCCAGGCGGAGGATGCTCCGCGCGCGGACCTCGTGGGCACTCACCACCGCTTCGCCACGGTGGGCGCGGCACGCCTCCGCGCTGGCCAGGAGGTGGTAGAGGCCCTGGAGCAGCCATGCCTGAAAACGGCGCGGGTCGCCCGCCACCGTCAGCCGCTGCAGCACCGCAGCGGCGGCCACCGCTCCCACGACCGGCGGCCCGTCGGCGTGGACATGCGCTGCCAGCAGGGCGGTGGCGCGAAGGTCGTCGGCCATCGAGGCCGCAGGCTCGTCTCGCAGGGCTGTGGGCACGACCGGAAGCAGCTCATCGGCCTCGACGACGGTCCAACGCCCATCGGGCCGGCGGGTGGGGTGAGGACGAAGGAGAGGACTCCACCACACGGCGATTGGCAGCGTACATGCAATACGACATCTGTGACTGCCGGCTAAGCGGCCAGCCCGTTCACGATTTCAAAACCCGGCAGCGTTGCGAAGACGGCGGGGTCGATCAGCAGCTTCACGCTGCGGTCCCCGCCGCCGACGATGACGTGAGCCCGCGACATGACGGCCGAGTCGACGCGAACCGGCAGAAGGTCGTCGGGCAGGCCGAACGGGGTGACCCCGCCGATGTCCATGCCGGTCAGCTCCGCGGTGTGCTCGCCCGGCGCGAAGCTGGCCTTGCGGACGTCCATCAAGCGACAGCACAGGCCGTTCACGTCAAGTCGAGTCGTCGCCAGGACGAGCGTGGCCAGGTACCGCCCCGCCGGCCGGCGCGACGCGATCACGATGCAGTTGGCCGAGTCGGCGGGGTCGAAACCGTACGCCTCGCAGAACGCTGCCGTGTCGGCGAGCGACGGGTCGCACGCGACGGTCTCGTATGAGATTCCGCGCTCGAGGAGCGCTCGTCGCACCGCCTCGTGGGTGACCGGGGCGCTCACCCCTCGCCGCGAACGATCTCGATCAGACGCTCGCCGGCCGCCCGCCGCGCCAGGTCGACGTGAGCGCCCTGGTGCAGGCGGCGGCGCTGTTGGGCCGAGAGCTTGCGCCCCTGCGCCACCCGCTGCTCCTCGCGCACCACCGCCGCCTCGTCCACCTCGATCCCCTCCGCTCCTGCCAGCGCATCGAGCGCCAGCTCGAGCCGCAGTCGCTGCACTGCGGCCTCGCGGCGCTCGCCCCGGAGCCTCTCCACCGTGGTGCCGGAGTACTCGAGGTAGCGGTCCAGCGGCATGCCCATCTGCTGCAGACGAACCTCCAGGTCGGCGACCTGACGGTCGATCTCCCGTTCGACCATCGAGTCGGGCAGTTCGACGACGACGTGGTCGCGCAGCTTCTCGAGCGTGGACGCCTCGAGCGCCTCGCGGTCGCGCTCCGCCGTCACCTCCTCGAGGCGCTTGCGGTAGTCCTCGCGCAGCCCCTCGAGCGTGGTGCCATGCCCTTCATCGAACGACGCCAGCGAGTCATCGAGGGGTGGCAGGATGCGCTCACGCACCGCGTTCACCTTGACGTCGACGTCCACAGTGGCGTTGCGCAGCTCCTCGCGCGCAAAGTCCTCGGGAAGGCTGAGCTGGAATGACCGCGACTGTCCCGTCTCCATCCCGATGAGCGCATCGGCAAGCCCGGGAAGCAGCCTTTCGCGGTCGATGTCGAGGTCTCGATCGTTCTCCTCGTCGCCGCTCAGCAACTCGTCGCCGCGGCGCATCACCAGCGACGAGCGCAGAACGTCGCCGGCCTGGGCGGGGCGTTCGACATCGCGCAGCTCGCTGTTGCGGCGGCGCAATTCCTCGATCATCTCCTCGACCTGCTCGTCGGTGACCTGAGTCGATGGCACCTCGACGCGCAGGGACGTGTAGTCGCCGAGCTCGACGTCCGGGCGCACGGTGACCGTTGCGGTGAAGACGAACGGCTGGCCACGCTCCACGGGCGAGAGGTCGAGGTCCGGGTCGTCGACCGGCTGCACGCCGGCCTGGTCAAGCGCGCGGCTGTACAGCTCGGGTAGCAGCACGTCAACCGCCTCCTGGCGGACCGCGTCCCAGCCGACGGCGCGCTCCACCATCGCCGCGGGGGCCTTCCCGGGGCGAAAACCGGGCAGTCGCACCCGCCCCGCCAGCCGGCGCAGCGCGGCGCTGACGGCTGCATCCAGTTCGGAGGCCGGCGCCTCGACGCGCAGCTGCACCCGCGAGGCGGGCTGGCGCTCGACAGCGACGGTGATGTCCGAGGGGGTCGCGGTTGTGGAGGTGGTCACTGGCGTCCTTGATGGGGCGGTGGTGCGCGGACCGAGACTCGAACTCGGATGGGTTTCCCCACGGGATCCTAAGTCCCGCGCGTCTACCGGTTCCGCCATCCGCGCAGGCTGTGTTCCGCCGACGGCCGGCCCAGTTTACCGTGCCGGTGCGGCCGCCCGGCCGCGCCGCGCGACGGACGTCTCCATCGGAAAGGTCCTTGCGGCATGGCCCTCTTCGGCATACCCTTTCAGGGACGGTGGGAGCCAACCACCCACCGCCGGCAGGTGCGTACCAACAACCACGGAGGTACCTGGATGGAGCCGAGTCAGAGCGCCACCACGGTCGATAGTCCCAGCCAGATCGTTGCCCACATCGACCAGAAGGCGGTCCGGCTGTCCGCCCTGCTGCGAGACATCGACAACCACCCCATCGCGCTCAACTCGGACCTGCGACAACGCCTCGACGAGGTCCTCGAGATGCTCGCTTGCCGGGTCACTGCCACTCGCGCGCTGCTCCGTCAGGGGGGCACGCCTGAGCTCAACGGAGCGGGCGGCGCGGCCTAACCGCGAGACTCGGCCGCGACGCCCTCGCGGCTCGATCCACCGCGTACACTTGTTCGCATGGGCACCTGCGCATGCGCTCCTCCCGTCCTTCTCCACCTCCTTCCCACCGGTGTTCACCTCCCTGATGGACGGCGATCGGACCTCGTGCTCGTCGACGAGCCATGGTCCGACAGTGACCCCCGCTGCTCGGTGTGCGCGGCGACGATCGAGTCCACGTTCTTCCGCTGCGGGCTCTGCGACGCGATCGTCTGCCGGGCATGCGTCTCACGCGACACCGCGGTGGTCGAGTGCGCCTGCTTGGTGGAGGTTGCCGTGACCGGCGTTCAGCTGGCCGCGATCAGGGCCTCGGCGCACCTCGCGCCCTGACAACGTCCCGGGCGACGAGAATCGCAACCGAGTCCGGCTCGAGCTGAACGCCGCCGCCGCCCGCCACCGCGCCGTCGCTGAGCAGATGGGCCACCTCCCCGTCGGCGACGGGCACGGAAACCGCCGCCTCGCCCCAGTTGCACGCCACCGTGATGCCCGCGCGCCGCACCACCAGCGTCCGCGACTCCTCGTCGTGCTCGATCACCATCGCCGACCGGTCGCCGTCTCGCAGGGCGGGATTGGCGGCGCGCAGAGCGATGAGTTCGCGGTGCCAGCGGAGCACGGTGGCGCGCGGTTCGTCTCCGGCCTCCGTCCAGTCAAGGCTGGACCGCTCGAAGCTGGCGGCGTCCTGGGGATCGGGCACGTCATCCGGGTCCCAGCCGAACGACGCGAATTCGTGACGGCGCCCGTCCGACACCGCCCGGCCAAGATCTATGTCCTCATGGTCCGTGAAGTACAGGAATGGCGTCGAGGCTGCCCATTCCTCGCCCATGAACAGCATGGGGACGAACGGTCCGAGCAGCACCAGCGCGGCGGCGATGAGGAGACGCCCGGTGCTCATCAGGGCCGCGCTGCGCTCACCCCGGGCGCGGTTGCCCACCTGGTCATGGTCCTGCATGTATCCCAGGAACCGCGTCGACGGCAGGTCGCCGACACCACGCCCGTGGCGCCGCCCGCGGAACGGCGAGGACTGGCCCGGGTTGACAAAGACCTGCCGCAACGCCGCCGCCACGTCCGCCACCGCGCCGAAGTCGGCGTAGTAACCGGCCGTCTCCGCGGCGAGCGTTGCGTGCAGCGCGTGGTGGAAATCGTCGCTCCACTGCGCGTCGCAACCGAACCCCCCGAGCCGAGGATCCGTCACCAACCGGGGATCGTTGAGGTCGCTCTCCGCGATCACCCAGAGCTCGCGCCCCATCGCCTCGGCGAGCCCATGCACCGCGCTGGCGATCTCCTCGATGATGTGCACCGCCGATGTGTCGACGATGGCGTGCACCGCGTCGAGTCGCAGACCGTCCACGTGGTAGTCGCGCAGCCACATCAACGCGTTCTCGACAGCGAAGCGACGGACCTCGTCGCTGCCCGCGCCGTCGTAGTTGATGGCGTCACCCCACGGGGTGCGGTACCTGTCGGTGAAGTACGGACCAAACTCGTTGAGCACATTGCCGTCCGGGCCGAGGTGGTTGTAGACCACGTCCATGATCACCGCGAGCCCGGCGCGGTGGCAGGCATCGACGAATCGTTTGAGCGCGTCCGGTCCCCCATACGGATCGTGCACCGCATACAGGGCCACTCCGTCGTAGCCCCAACCATGCATACCGGGGAATGCCGCCACAGGCATCAGCTCGACAGCACCGACGCCGAGGTCGACGAGGTGTCCGATGTGCTCGATGGCGCCGTCAAGAGTCCCGGCATGGCTGAAGGTCCCGCAGTGCAGCTCGTACACGACCATGTCGTGCAACGCTCGCCCGCGCCAGCCGCCGTCGCTCCATGAGAATGACTCGTGGTCGACGAGGCGCGATCCACCGTGCACGCCATGCGGTTGCCACGCCGAGCGCGGATCGGGCAGCGGTCGGCCGTCATCGAGGACGAAGCAGTAGTCGTCGCCGGCTTGCGCTTGCGGGTCGTCGAGCGAGTGCCAGCCGCCATCGCGGCGGTCCAGCGCGTGCTGCCGGCCGCGGGTCTGCACCTCGACCCGTGTTGCACGCGGCGCCCACACTGCAAACCGGCTCACCGGGAGGTCGCCTGCATAATTCCACCACTGACGGGATGAAAGGGTGACAGTGATTGTGACTGCAGTGAACCAGCCGGCCCCCCAGGCCGGGTGATGCCGCGACGGGCCACGTATCGCGTCCAGCTGCGCAGGGAGTTCGGTTTCGCGGAGGCATCTGCGCAGGCCGACTACTTCGCCGCTCTCGGTGTCA
>CATPCA010000116.1 GCA_955652545.1 Candidatus Dormiibacterota bacterium | reverse complement strand
GTAGATGAGCATGAATGGCAGCCCGCCGAAGTCGCCGCTGACCGCCAATTGGAGGATGGCGCCGAGTTGCGCGCCGATGCACGGGGTCCACCCCAACGCGAAGGTGATGCCCAGCAGGAATGCACCCAGCGTGCCGCTCAGCGGTGTGGAATGGAAGCGGATGTCGCGCATCAGCAGCGGGATGCGGATCGCCCCCATGGTCTGCAACGCCAGCACGATGATCACGGCGCCGGCGATGCGGTTGACCGCCAACTGGTGGTGCAGCAGGAAGGTCACCTCGAGGGCTTGGAGCACATAGAAAAGCGCTATGAACACCACGCAGAAGCCGGCGACGAAGGCGATCCCGTTGCCCAGGATCGGTGCCCGCTGCACGGGCAGGCGCACAGTGCGGGCGCCGCGGTCGCGCGAGAACCCCGGCCCGATCTCCGCGGCGGCCGCGCCGCCGCCTCCGGCCGCCACCAATGCCACCGGCGACGGCGCCGGTTCCAGTTCGCGCGCGGCGCGCCCGCCGAGGTATGCCGCGTACGCCGGTACGAGGGGAAAGACGCAGGGCGAGAGGAACGACGCCAACCCGGCCAGGAAGGCAAGCGGGTAGGACGGACCGATCAGCGCGAGCACGCGGTCATCCTACCCGCGCCTCTCGGCCTCGCAGCGCGCTGCTCAGCCTACGGCGGACCCTCGACGTAGTACCGCTGCCGCCAGCGCACGAAGACGTATGCGATCGCCAGCACCAGCAGCACCTCGAACACCAGCGGTACCGGCCAGTGGAACACGTTGCCGACGAAACGCGCGAAGGCCCCGGTGTTGGCCGGTTGGGGGGTGACCACCACCTTCGCCGTTGGGCTGGCGCTTGGCACGGGCGTCGACAGTGTCGCGGGGACGGGGGCTCCCGGTGCCTCTGGCACCAGCGCGGGGGGCGCCGGGGCGGTCGTGTCCGACTCCGCGAACACCTGACCGCCACTGGCGGGGTCGAGCGCGGCGAACACTGTCGGTGGTGTCGTGGGTGCCACGGCGATGCTCTCCACCTGGCGCGTCTTGGCGGGCAGTCCCTGGTCGGACGCGCTGAAGCTGGTGCCGCCGTCCGTGGACCGCAGCAGGTCGCCGCCGGTGCTGCTGCCCGCGTCGGCGCCGGCGTAGACGAGGCTGGGATCGAGCCGGCTGAACGTCGCCGACGTGATGGTCAGGTTCTCAGCGACGCCGGTGGCCGCCGTCCATGTCGACCCGCTGTCACCACTGCGAAACAGGCCCTTGCTCGTCGTGACAACCAGCGGCCGCTTGGTGACCGACGTCGACAGCGGCCCGGCGGCGACCGACGTGGCGATTGCCGCCGCCGGCAGCCCACTCTGCAACGGCTGCCACGCCGTCCCGCTGCCGCTGTAGCGGAAGAGATACCCGTTGCTGAGGTCGCCGCGGTCGGTTGCGGCCACCAGCACGAGTGACGGCGAGTTCGCCGCCACGGCGACCGAGGAGATCGAATACTGCTCGAGGCCGCCGTCGTGCCAGGCGGTGCCGTCGGGGCTCAGGGCGACGCCCTTGTTGGTCCCGGCGGCGATGCCGTCGAGCCCGAAGGCAAACGAACGCACGGTGAGGTCGGGCAGCCCGGCCGACACCCTCGTCCAGGTGGCGCCGCCGTCGATGCTCAGCTCCGCGCCGGCGCCGTCGGTCCCCGCAAAGAGACGTTTGGCGTTGCGCGCGTCAAAGCCCACCGCCCACACGCGCATGCCCTTGAGCGAGGTCGCCGACCAAGCCGCGCCGCCGTTGGTCGTGACGTACACGCCTGAGTCGGTGCCGGCCACCACGAACCCCGACGTCGCCGGGCTCGCTGCCAGCGACCAGATCCGCCCGCTGCCCAGTCCCGGGAGGCTGCCGGCCGGCGCCCAGGCGGCGGCCGCGCCGGTGGAACCCGCCCACACGAAGAGCACCGACGCCGCTGTGGCGCCGAGCATCAGGGCCGCGGGGAGGCGGCGCGTTCTCATATGCATGGAGGTCGGGGGGTGAGGCGAGCGCTGGAGGACGTGTGCTGGACGACGTATGAGTGGGGCGCCCCGCCGGTATGGAGACGGCCGCGTGGCCGCCCTGTCGAGCCCGAGGATAACAGCGGGGCCAGTCGATGGCGGCTCGTTACCGGCTGGAGTCAGAGGCGCCACGCCCGTTCACCCTGCGGTTGCTAGCGTGTTCCCGTGGACCAGAACGGAGCCGCCATCCCTGCGTGTGGCCGGGGGGGATGCGCCAACGCGGCCGACTTCCCGTGCTCGTACGTGGACCGCCGCCGACGGGCGTGTGACACCCACTGGTGCGCACAGCACGCCCTGGACATCAATGGTCGCCAGTTCTGCGCGCGCCACGCCAGCACCGTGATCGCCGTCGGCCAGGAGGCTCTCCAGGCCGGCCACCTCCCTGAGCTCGAGAACCGCGTGCCGTCGCTCGTGTACTGGGTCGGCCGCGACCTCGACACCGACGTCCCCGTTATCCTTGCCACCCTCCTCAACGAGAGCGACGGCGAGAGTCTGGTCGTCGACCCGGTCGCGCTCGTGGCCGGTGGGGGACGCACCAGCGAGCGCCGCTGGGAGCGCAACTGGAAGGTGGTGTCGCACGTGGGCATCTCGCAGAAGGTGACCCTCCAGGTGGTCGAGGGCGAGCCCGACGACGTGGTCCTCCGGGTCGGCTCAGTAGTCGTCGCCCGCGAGACGCCGCCCTGGATCGCCGCCCACAACGCAGGCAATGACCTCGACCCCGACGACGACCACGCCGAGCGCCGCGCCTTCTACCGCCGCCTCCACGACGCCATCACAGCCGCCCTCAGCGCCGAAGCCGCCCTCCCGTACTACCGGTAGCCCCGCAGCCATCGAGAACCCGGCGCGGAGTCGCGCCGAGGGGAGGGGCCACCGCAGGGAGCAGCCCGCAGCCGACAAGGCTAGTGCCCAGCAATCTGATGATGCCCCTGCAGGTAGCTGCGGATCGCGATCAGCGCGGCGATGCCGTCGCCGACCGCCGACCCCAGCTGTTTGGTTGACCCGGCGCGGACGTCGCCGGCCACGTACACCCCCGGCATCGACGTCTCGAAGCAGTTCGATGCGCAGACGAAACCAGCCGCGTCGACCTCGATGCCATTGCTCTGGAGGAACCCCGAGTTGGGGTCGAGCCCGACGAAGATGAAGGCCGCCGCCGGGGTGGCGGTCTCATCACCACCGGGGCCATGCAGCTGCACAGACTCCAGCCGGTGCTTGCCGACCAGAGCTGTGACCGTCGTGTCCGTTTGCACCACGAAGCGTTTGTCGTTGAGCACACGGTCCTGGAGCAGCTGTGACGCCGCCAGCTTGGAACCGCGCTCGACGATGCGCACGCGTTTGGCGAACTGGCTGAGGAAGATGCCCTCCTCCACGGCGGAGTTGCCGCCGCCGACGACCAGCAGTTCGTCCGCGCCGCGGTAGAACGGGCCGTCGCAGGTGGCGCAGAAGTGCACGCCCGCTCCGATGAGGTCGTCCTCACCGGGGACGCCAAGCCGCCGGTAGGTGGACCCGGTTGCCACCAGCACGGCGTGCGCCGAGATCTCCTTGCCATTGCCCGGCCGCAGGCAGACGTCCTCGCCGTCTGGGGCAAGGCTCTCCACGCCGACAGCGCTGAGCAGCTCCACCTCGTAGCGACGCGCCTGCTCGATGAACCGGTCGGCGAGCTCACCGCCGCCGACGCCCTCGGGAAACCCCGGGTAGTTGTCGATCCGCTCGGTGACGCCTGCCTGGCCGCCCAACGCGCTGCGCTCGACGACCACGGCGTCGATGCCCTCGCGCGCCGCGTAGATGGCGGCCGCGAGCCCCGCCGGACCGCCGCCGACGATGGCCAGGTCGTAGGAACCGCGCTTGGCGTCCAGCGTGAGGCCGAGTTGGCGCGCCAGCGCCTCGTTGTCCGGGTCGACGAGGTGGTCGCCACCCTCGAACACGATCGTGGGGATGGTCCGCCCGCCGTTCTGCAGCCGTTCGACGGTTGCCAGGCCCGTGGCGTCGTCATCGATGTCCACCCAGTCGTACGGGACGCGCTGCTCGCCAAGGAACTTCTTGGCGCGGCGGCAGTCGGGGCACCACGGTGCGCCGTAGACGGTGATGTCGGCCATGCGGAAGAGACCCTAGCGTCTGTCAGTCGTCGGCCGCGGCCTGCGCGGGGTCCCGGCGCAGCAGGGCCACGTCCGACACCTGGCGGAGGTGCGCGCGCATCGCCGCGGCGGCGCGCGGTGGATCGCCGGACTCGATCGCATCGAAGATGCGCCGATGGGCCGCCAGCGACTCCCGTGGTCGGTCGGGCTCGGACAGCGACTCGATGCGTGTCTCGTGGATGGCCTCGGCGAGACCGTCGATGACGTGCTCGAGCACCCTGTTCTTGCCCGCCCGGTGCACCGCGTGGTGGAAGGCCGCGTCGCCGGCCACCCCGAGCCCCGCGGCGGCCACCTCGGCCTCCATGTCCGCCAGCGCCCCGCGCATCTCCACGAGGTCGGCTTCGCCCCGCCGCGTCGCCGCCAGCTCGGCCAGCCGGACCTCGAGCAGCTCGCGTGCCTCGAGAACCTCGGGGAGGCGGGCGCGGCGCTCCACCAACCTGTGCAGCACCCCGCCGAAGCCCCGGCTGCGGCGC
>CATPCA010000115.1 GCA_955652545.1 Candidatus Dormiibacterota bacterium | reverse complement strand
GGTACCTGGAGCGCGGCGACTACAACCCGAGCCTCGAGCTGGCCTTCCGGCTCAGCGAGCTCTTCGGCGTCCCCATCGAGGCGATCTTCTCGCGGCAGCCGATGCGACCGATGAGCGAGGAGCTGTACAGCCGTCCGGCGGCGGCAGGGGGAACCGACGGTGCTCGCTAGCAATCCGATCCGTCAGCGCCGCGTGCGGGCTCTGTTGACGCCGACCCGCATCACGGCCGCGATTTTCTGCGTCCTCGTCTTCTTCAGCGTCGTGCTCCCTGGGTCGACAACCGGGTGGCTCATCGGCGCCTACTTCGCCCTGGTGCTGGTCACGGCGCTCGTGGTGCGCGGTGTTCGCCAGGAACCGGGGAGCTGGGTCGGCCGCCGGACGGTGCGGCGTTGCGTCGTCGTGCTGCTGGCCGCTATCTGCGTTGCGCTGGTCGCAACCCCCGCTCCGTCGACCCCGTCCGACTCGAGCGACATCTTCGTGCTCTTCCTGGTTCTCGTCGTGTTGAACGTCGCCCTGGGCCGTGCCACCCAGCGAATCGCCACCGCGCCCGACGCATACGTGGATGAGCGGCAGGAGGCGCTGCGCAATCGTGCCCACCGCATCTCGTACGTCATCCTTGCTGCGGTCGTCGGCGGCACCGCCCTGGTCGCCGACAGCGCCTCCTCCCAGACCCGCTCGTGGTTGGAGTCCAGCCTCGGAGGGGGCGGGTGGATCGCGTTGTTGGAACTGCTCTTCGTCCTGCCGGCGATGGTGATGGCGTTCCTCGACGAGGGCGCTGCCCCGGCTGATGAGGTGGACGAGGCGCGAGTCAGGAGCTTCGGCAGGCGCGACCGCCTGGCGGCCGCTCTGCTCGCACTGACACTGGCCGCCCCGTTGGTGCTCTCGCTCGCAGTGCTCGTGACCCCCTTGCGGACGTCGTCGTACACAGTGAATCCCAACGACGCCGCGCCAGCTCCCGCAACCGCGGCGTCGGCGGGCGGCACGGATATGCGCTGTCGCGAGTTCTATGCGCAGAGCGTCCTCGGCGTGGGCGTCACCGCGGTGATCAACCTTCACGCGCAAGCTTGTTGGGACGGCACCAGGGCCTACGAGTCGTTCGGGATGAACGCCAGTGACTGCCTCCCCGGTTCGGCGCTCCTCGCGATCGCCACCACGTCGCTGTGCGACCGGACGACGACCGCCGACGGAACGCTCAGCTTCACGTATCGATCGCAGGTGTCGTCGGTGCTTCTACCGTTCCTGCACCGCGATGTCACCTTGCGGCTTGTCATCGACAGAAACGGCAGGGTGGAGCAATTCCCATGAGCAAACGCATCACGTCCACATATCGCCTTCTCGATGGCCTGCGCTCCCGGCGCGCCGTCGTCGGCATCGTGGTGGCGGCCACGGCCCTGCTCGGATCGCTGGTGCCCGCGTCGCTCCACGGCTTCGCCATCCTGGTGGTGCTGCTGCTGGCGGGGCTCGACGTCGCGCTCATCAGGACCACCGATGCCCTGGCCTTCACCCGCCGCGCACTCGACGAACGCGAGCGCGCCTTGCGCGACATGGCATATCGCCGCGGTTTCCGCCTTCTCGGACTCGCGTTTGCAGTCGAGATCCTCATCGTGATCGCCACCGGCATCCTGTCGTTCTACATCAGCGGTGCCGGACACGGTCTGGGCACGTCGGTTGTCGACAGCGGGATCCCCGGCAGAGCGCTGATCGGGTTGCTCGAAGCGCTGGTCATGTTGCCAACGCTGGTGATCGCCTGGGTTGACTCCGATCGGGTGACCGACGAAGCGCCGGCCGGCTCGCGGCGCCGCGGGCTGGCGTGGCTGGCGCTGCCCGCCGTCGCTGCCGCATGGCTGGTGCTGATGGCCGTCGGCCCCGAGCAGGCCGCCGCCGCTACACGCAACACCTCGTCGTTCAGTCTCGCGGGAGCGAGCTGTGCACCGTTCGCAGGGGGGCGGATCGTGGGGACGGAGTTTGGAGCCACAGTAGGCATGCGCGTCGGCGTCTGCTGGAACGGCCACGACGCCTTTGTGTTCGGCGATCCCACCATCCCGCTACCGCCGAGCGCGATCGCCGCCCTTGGGGTGCCGCCAGGTATCGACCTCGGACCAGCCGGATCCTACGCCAACCCTGCTCAACCGCAGCTCACCTCCTGCGGTGCCGACAACCTCGACGACTTCGCAACCGTGTCCGCGACCAGCTGCACCGCCGTCATCGACTCCGCCGGCACGCTGCACTACACCGTGCATGCGCGGGTGTCCGCGCCGTTCGGCATCGCGCAGCATGACGTGACCCTCAGCCTCGTTGTCGACCGCAACGGCCACGTCCTCCAGCGACCCTGATTCGCGGGAGGTCAGTCGAGCGTCGTGTCGTCGCTGGGCCGCCGCGCCTTGTGTGACGCCTCCAGCACCGAAGCAGCCAGCAATCCCAATACCCCGAGCGGCGCCGGCCACCACCACCCCGACCCCGCATGCGACAGCGCGGCCAGCACGGCGAACAGCAGCACCACACCCATCGCGATGCGGTAGTCGTCGCCCACGATGAAGTCCCACCAGAAGAGCGCGAAGGCGCGAAGCTGTGTCATGCCACGCCCGGCTGCGATGCGCGTTGTCTGGGGGCTGTGCGACGCAACGCCATGACCAGCCCGACACCGACCAGCAGGGTGAGGGGGATCAGCACCGCGAGCGCCACGTCCCCACCTGGCCACTGGACCCCGGCGCCCTCAGCGCCCCAGAACATCCCGAAGGAGGTGAGCAGCGTGCCCACCCCGAACTTCATGGTGTTCTCCGGCACTCGCGACAGAGGACCGCGCACCGCCACCGCGGCGCCCAGGACCACGACCACGGCGGCTGCCGCGCCAAGCACCGCGAGCCCGATGTTGCCCTGGTTGGTGCCGAACGTGACGACGATGAATGCCACCTCGAGCCCTTCCAGCAGCACGCCCTTGAAGCTGACCGTGAACCCGTAGGTGGCGAGCCGGCCGGCGGCGACGGCAGCCTCGCGCGCCCGCTCGCGCTCCGCATGAAAGCTCGCCTCTTCGTCGTGAAGCGCCTTGAGGCCGGCGGCGCGAAGAATCGCCTTACGCAGCCAGCCCAGGCCGAACACGAGCAGCAACCCACCGACGAAGAGCCGCAGGGAGCTCAGCGGTATCACGGTCAGGGCCGGCCCGAGGATGGCAACGACGACTCCGAGTGCGAGCAGCCCGGCTCCGACGCCGAACATGGCGGCCCGCCAGCCCCGGGTGACACCGACCGCGAGCACGATCGTCGCCGCCTCGACCATCTCCACCGCGCTGGCGAGGAAGACCGCGACGACGAGCAGCGCGGACGAGGCGCTCACGGACGAAGCGTGGCTGGGGTGATCACAACGGTGCCATCATCGCCCGCAGCGTCGAGGCTGCGTCCGCCTCGGCGACCCGGACGATAGGAGGCAGTTCGCAACCGAGCGCGCCAGTCGCGCCATACAGGAGAACAGGAATGGCAAAGTGCATGGTGGCTGAGAATGGAGGCCAGCCGAACAACTGCGACCAGCCGGCGACGCATTACACAGTTGGCCAGGTCGGGGAGCAGTCAGTCTTCATCCCGCTGTGCAAGGACCACGCGGACCTGGTGAAGAGTTCCCCTGACGTTGTCCGGGCGATCACCGAACTCCGCGGACCGAGGTAGGTTTGCCGTGTACCCTCTGCACTGGAACGAGACG
>CATPCA010000114.1 GCA_955652545.1 Candidatus Dormiibacterota bacterium | reverse complement strand
GCGCTCGGTCGTGACCGTGAGCGGCAGCACGCGAAGGAACGCGCTGAGCACGTAGACGTACACGGGGTTCTTGTATTCGCCAAACGCGGTGAAGTAGAGGGGAAGATGGGCACCGTGCTCGTCGACGGCATGGGTGCTGATCGCCCATGCGTTGTAGCCGATCGAGGTCTCGTCGACGTAGGCGCCCTGCGGTGCGCGGTCGAGGCCGGCGAGGTTGCGGATCACGGTGAGAACCGCAACTGCCACCAGCGCCACCAACCACGGGCTGCGGGCAGGCAGGACCGCGAGCCGCCTCACGAGGTGAATGAGAAGGCGCCCAGGTGAAGCCATGGCGCCAGCGTCGCCCCGAAGTACCCGCGGGTCGCGAGGCGATGCGCGCCGATGGAACGGACGTCGGATAGCGCGCTCACGATGCTCTGGGTGAAGCGCAGGTCGCGGACGGGGCGGACCACCGCGCCGTTGGCGATGAGGAAGGTTCCATCGCGGGTCATGCCGGTGATGATCGTCGCCAGCGGATGCACGGGGCGCACATACCAGAACCGGGTGACCAGCAGCCCACGATCGCAGGCTGCGATCATCGCCTCGGGATCGCCCTCGCCCTGCGCCAGGCACAGATACCGCGGCAGGGGACCGTCGGCGTTGGGTTGCGGGAAGGAGTGACCGGTGGTGGACACCTCCGCCCGCGCCGCGGTCACCGAGTCGTGGACGACGGCGTTGCAGACGCCGCGGTCGATGATGGTCACGGGACGCGTGGTCGCACCTTCACCGTCGAAGGGCAGCGGTGCAAGCTCGCTCCTGCCGACGTCGTCGGTGATGGTCACCGACTCGCTCATCAAGCGCTCGCCAAACCGCATGAAGCTGCGCTTCTCGAGAACGGTGAGACCACCGAGCCCGACCAGACCCAGGTACTCGAGCATCTCCGCCACCGCGTACGGCGAGAGAACCACCTCGTACGCCCCGGGCTCGAGCGGCTGTGCGCCGCGGTTGCGCGCGCACAGTTCGGTGACCTCGGCCGCGAGGTCGTCGGCATCGATCTGGGTGGCGTCGGCGGCGTGCCGCGCCCCGTAGGCTGAGCCGTCGTCGGAGCGGCAGACGGCGATGAGCTCGGCGACGGTGCGGCGGGCGGTGCGCCGCAGACCGGCGCTGCTGACCATCGCCACCGCGGTGACGCCGGTCTCGCATGTCCCGAACGCGGCCTGGCCGCGCGCGGCGGCAGCCGCGCAGACGGCGGCGACCTGGTCGGCTCGTTGCTCGGGGGTCACCGCCTCGGTGGCGGCGCTGAAGCCGCTGCTGATGTCGGCGCCGCTGTCGGGTGAGTACAGCGGCACCTGGTCAGTCACGGGTGAGAGACCGCGGACAGCCTCCGCGGTCGCCACCAGGGCGCCGGCGATGTCGTCGTCGGCCACCCGCATCGCCGCGATCCCGGAGCGGCCGTCACGGATGACCCGCAGTCGCAGTTGCAGGCTGAGGTCGGCGACGTTCTGGTGAATACCGCCGTTGGCGAAACGAGTCAGCGCAGACGCTTCCTCGGTGACGGTGACCTCTGCATGTGAGCCCGCCGGTACGCGCTGCATGACCCGGTCGGCGATGGCGAGCAGCTCGTCACCGCCACGCACCTCGGTCACGCCGGCCGCACCGCCACGTTGCGGAAGCGGCACGGAGCGGCACCGTGGCCGACGTGCATGACCTGGCCCGGCTGCCCCTTGCCGCAGTTGATGACCCCGAACATCTGCCACTCCGCGGCGCCGGCGACGGCGTCGCACGAGTTCCAGAACTGCGGTGTGCTGCCGCTGTACAGCGGATTGCGCACCAGCCTGACGCGTCGACCGTTGCGGATCTCCCAGCCCGCCTGGGTGCCGAACTGGAAGTTGAGGCGGCGGTCGTCGATGCTCCAGGAGCGGTTGGTCTCCAGGTAGACGCCGTGTTCGGTGGTGGCCACCATCTCCTCGAGGGTGGAGGTTCCGGGCTCGAGGTTGATGTTGGTCATGCGGATCATCGGCAGGCGATTCCAGCTCTCGGCTCGCACTGTCCCGCCGCTGGGGGCGTCGAACATCGACGCCGTCTCGCGCGAGGTGAGGTACCCGGTGAACAGGCCGCCGTCGACCAGCAGCGTCCGCTGGGCTTGCACACCCTCGTCGTCGTAGCCGAACGTGCCCAACCCACGCGGGCTGGTCGCGTCGGCGGTGATGGTGACGTGTTCGCTGCCATAGCGGAATCGGCCCAGCATCTCGGGCATCAGGAAAGACGTCCCCGCATACGCTGCCTCGAATCCGAGCACGCGGTCGAGCTCGGTCGGATGGCCGCAGGACTCGTGCACCTGGAGCGCAGCCTGGGTGGCATCGAGGATCAGCGTCATGTTTCCCGCCGGACAGAGGTCAGCAGTGAGCAATGCTGTGGCCTCTTCAGCGATGCGGGTGGCGTTCCCGGCGAGGTCCATCTCGTCCACCACCTCCCAGCCCGCGGCCAACTGCTGGCGGCCGAAGCTGTTGGGAAAGCTGCGCGTCTGCACCTCGCCTTCCCGTGTGGCCGTGGCGTCGAGGCCTCCGCCGGTCTCGATGATCGTCTGCTCGATTCGCGATCCCTCGCTGCTGGCGAAGAGCTGATGGTGTCGCACGGCCGCGAGTGAGCCGAGCCGGGTGGTCACACCGGCAACGTCCATGCCGGCGTCGGCAGCCAGCAGCAGGTCGATCTTGCGATCCAGCGGCACCGCGAACGGGTCGATGACGACAGGGGTCGCGTAGGTCGCTGTGAGGTGGGGCACGGGCGCCAGCCGCACCCGGCTGACGGTGCTGCGCGCCGATGCGCGAGCGATGCGCACGGCGAGTCGGGCCGCGTCTTCCAAGCCGGCCGCGTCGGCGCGCTGGGTGCCACAGAAGCCCCACGCCCCGTCGACGAGCACGCGGATGCCGGACCCCTGGTCCTCGAACTGGCTGACGTTGTTGACGCGGCCGTTCTTGACCGTCACCGACTCGATGGTTCGCTGCACCACACGGCAGTCAGCAAATGTCGCGCCGGCAGCGTCGGCAGCGTCGAGGAGCCGATCGGCGATGTCACGCACGGCCGCTCACCGCTGCGGTGGGCTCAGCCTACGCGTTGACTGGCGTCAGGTTGTCCGCGTCGCCGGGCTCATCCGCAATCAGCGACTCGCGAATCTCGGCCACCGACTGCTCCGCGACCTTGGCTGCCAGCGACCCCTGCAGCTTGCCGGCGAAGTGACATGCAGCCAGGTGGCCGTTGCCGTAGTCGATGAGGTCGGGACGCACCTCCGAGCAGATGGCCTCAGCGATCGGGCAGCGGGTGTGGAACCGGCACCCACTCGGCGGGTTGATCGGCGAGGGGATCTCGCCGGACAGGATGATCGGCTTGCGGTCCTTCTCCACCACCGGGTCGGGCACCGGGATCGACTGCAACAGCGCGGTGGTGTAGGGATGCAGCGGGTTGTCGTAGAGCTCGAGGCCGTCAGCGACCTCGACGATGACGCCGAGGTACATCACAGCGACGCGGTCGCTCAGGTGCCGTACCACCGACAGGTCGTGGGCGATGAACAGGTAGGTCAGGTTGAAGTCGTCCTGGAGCTGTTCGAGCAGGTTGATGATCTGCGCCTGGATGGAGACATCGAGGGCGGAGATCGGCTCGTCGGCGACGATGAAGCTGGGCCGGAGGATCAGCGATCGCGCGATCCCGATGCGCTGCCGCTGGCCGCCGCTGAACTCGTGGGGGTAGCGGTTGTTGAAGTTGGGGTTGAGGCCGCAGACGCGCATGATCTCCTGGACCTGCGCGTCACGCGCCTTGCCCTTGGCGAGCCCGAAGTTGCGCAGGGGTTCGCCGATGATGTTGCCCACCGTCATGCGCGGGTTGAGCGATCCGTAGGGGTCCTGGAAGATCATCTGGACCCGGCGGCGCATCTGCCGAAGAGCCTCGCCGCGGAGCGAGGCGAGGTCCTTGCCCTCGAAGAAGATGCTGCCCTCAGTGACGGGCTGAAGCTGCGTGACAACGCGACCGAGCGTCGACTTGCCACAGCCGGACTCGCCGACGAGGCCGAGCGTCTCCCCCTGCATGATGTCGAGGCTGACACCGTCAACCGCACGGACCTGCTGGCGGCCGCTGGGGAATCTCTTGTACACGTCGCGCAGCGAGACCAGCGGTTCGCCCTTGCCCCCCTCCCATGCCGACGAGGGAGCTGCAACCTCAGACTGCTGCATTCTCTGCCTCGAGCACCACGGGTGTTTCGCGAAGGTCGGAGTCGGGGTCAGCCACGTTGTCCATCTGAACCCAGCAGCGCGACTCGTGCTGAGGCCCGACGGTGACCAGGTCGGGCTCCTCGGTGATGCAGCGGTCGACCGTGAATCGACAGCGCGGGTGGAACTTGCAGCCCGGAGGCAGGTTGGTCAGGTCGGGCGGAAGACCCCTGATGGTGAGCAGCTTGCCACCCAGCTTCTCGTCGATCCGCGGGATCGAGCGCAGCAGCGACCACGTGTAGGGGTGCTGCGGGCTCCGGAAGATCTCCTCTGTCGGCCCCTGCTCGACCACTCGACCGGCGTACATCACCACCACCCAGGTGCAGATGTTCGCGACCACGGCCATGTTGTGCGTGATCAGCACGATCGCTGTGCCGAGCTCACGGTTGAGGTCGCGAAGCTGTTCGAGGATCTGGGCCTGGACGGTGACGTCGAGGGCTGTGGTCGGCTCGTCCGCGATCAGCACCTCGGGCTCGTTCGACAACCCCATCGCGATCATCGCGCGCTGGCGCATGCCGCCCGAGAACTGGTGTGGGTACTCGTGGGCACGTCGCTCCGGGTCCGGGATGCGCACCCGGCGAAGCAAGAGCGGCACCCGCGCCTTGGCCTCTGCCGGGGTGAAGCGATCATGGGCCTTCATCGCCTCTTCGATCTGGTACCCGACCTTGAGCACGGGGTTCAGCGACGACATCGGGTCCTGGAAGATCATCGAGACATCGTTGCCGCGGAACTTGCGCATCTGGTCATCGTTCATGGCCAGCACGTCGCGGCCGTCAAAGCTGATGCTGCCCTCGACGATCTTGCCCGGTTCCGGCACCAGCCTGAGGATCGACAGCGCCGTCATCGACTTGCCGGAACCCGACTCGCCGACGATGCCGACCGTCTCGCCGCGGTTGACCCGGAAGTCGATGCCGTCCACCGCACGCACGATGCCGCCGCGCACCATGAACTGGGTCTTGAGGCCCTTGACCTCCAGGATCGCCGGCATCTACCGCTTCAGCCTCGGGTCGAGCGCGTCGCGGAGTCCGTCGCCGATGAAGTTCACGGCCATCAGCGTGATCAGGAGTGCGAGGGATGGCACGATCATGGTGTGGTAGGTGAGGAAGCGGTCCTGCAGCCCGGCCGAGACCATCGCGCCCCACGAGGGATCGGGTGAGGGCAGGCCGAAGCCGAGGAAGCTGAGGAAGGCCTCGAAGAGGATCGCGGCCGGGATCAGGAACGTGGCCTGGACGATGATCGGTCCCAGCGCGTTGGGCAGCACGTGGCGGACCATGATGGGGATGTTCTTGGTGCCGGTGGCCCGCGCCGCCTCGACGAACTCGCGCTCGCGCAGTGCCAGGGTCTGGCCGCGCACTAGCCGGGCCATGTCCATCCAGCTGGTGACGCTCAGGGCAATGATCACGTTGAGGATGCTCGGCCGGTTGGTGATGAACAGGATCAGGAACGCGATCAGCAGGTTGGGGATGCCGTAGCCGATGTAGGTGATCCCGCTGATCACCGAGTCCACCCAGCCCCGGAAGAAGCCGGCGGCCAGGCCGGCGGCGATGCCGACCACCGAGGTGATCACCGCGGTCAGCACCCCGACCACGATGGCCACCTGAGCGCCCTTCATGATGAAGCTGAGCACGTCACGGCCGGATGCATCGAACCCGAACGGGTGCTGCAAGCTGAGCGGAGCCTGGATATCGCCGAGGCCCTGGGCGTAGAGGCTGTAGGGGGTCCAGAAGATGCTGACGAAAGCCATCAGCAGAACGATGAAGAACACCACCAACCCCGCTATCGACAGCTTGTTGCGACGGAATCGCCGCCAGGCATCCTGCCAGAGGCTGACCTGTTCGGGAGCAACGGAATAGTCGGTGACTTCGGGGGTTCCCGGTGGGGCCTGCAGCCCGCCCCCCATCTCCAGGCCGGTGGTGATGGTCGTCATGCGTAGCGAATCCTCGGATCAAGTACTGGATACAGGAGGTCGACGCCCAGGTTGGCCAGCCCCACCAGGATCGCGTAGAAGGTGTACAGGCCGACGACGATGCCGTAGTCACGGTTGAGGATGGAGTTGACGAACTCCTTGCCCAGGCCGGGGATGCCGAAGATGGTCTCGATGACCACCGAGCCGGTGATGATGGCGGTGACCAGCGGCCCACCGACGGTGATCACCGGGATCAGCGCGTTGCGCAGCGCATGGCGAACGATCACCACGCGCGATGAGAGTCCCTTCGCCCAGGCGGTTCGTATGTAGTCCTGGCGGATCACGTCGAGCATGCTCGCCCGGGTCAGCCTCGCCACCACGGCCGCATAGGGCAGCCCCAGCGCGATCGCGGGGAGGGGTATCTGCTCCGGCGCTCCCCAGCCGATGCTGTTGGCCCAGTTGGGCAGCAGGATGGCGACGATGATGACCAGGAAGGTGGCGAGCACGAAGCTCGACAATGAGTAGTCGACCCAGGTGTTCTGCTTGATCGCCGCGGTGACCCCGACGATCAGACCGACCACGATGGTCACCATGATCGCGAACAGCCCCAGGATCAGGCTGTTGCCGGCCTCGCGAACCAGCAGCGGCATCACCCGGACGCCCTGGTTGACGTACGAGTAGCCGAGGTCGCCGTGGGCCAGGTTCCAGAGAAAGTTCTTGTACTGGATGAAAAGGTTGTCGTTGAGGCCGTAGGCCGCCGCCTCGTGCTGACAGCCGGCGGGATTCTTCTCGCAGGTGAAGGGGTTCCCTGCCAGGGAGTGCACCAGGAGGAACGTCACCGAGGACACGATGAACGCCGTGCCCAGCACCAAGAGGAGGCGCTTGGCGCCGTAGATGGCTGTGCCTCTGGACATCGGGTCTCCCGCCAGTGAGGAGGAACGGAAACGGATCGGGAAGCCCGCCGCGGTGGCGGGCTTCCCGGATGATACGACGCTTCTTCCCCGTTTGAGTACGGGGAACTCGGTCCTAGTGAACCAGGATCGAGATGCCAGTCCAGTTGTTGTCGTAGAGCGCGTTGCCCCCGCCGCCCTGGACGTACGGCTTGATGAAATACGTGGCGGTCTGGTAGAAGAGATTGGCGCCGATGACGTCGGTGATCAACTGCTTGCCGGCCGTGGTGTAGTCGGTGACGGCCTGCGCCCCGGTCTCCGCCTCAGCCTTCTTGACGGGGGTGTCGACCCGTGGATCGCAGAAACCGTCGTTGTTGCCCAGCCCGACGGCGGCCTGGGAGCAGATGAACAGGTTGTCGAACCAGTCCTGCGGGTTGTCGTAGTCGGCGCTCCAGCTGTCACGGAAGAGGATGTACTTCTTGTCCTGACGTGCGGTCAAGAAGGTGGGGAAGTCCGTGCTCTGGGTGTCGACATGGACACCGAGGTTGGTCTGCCACTGCGACTGCAGGTTGTCCGCGACCGCCTTGTTTATGGTGGCGGTGTTGGTCCAGTACACGAGCCCCTTCTGCTTGGTGCCCGTGGGATCCCACTTTTGGAGGTCGGCCTTCGCCTTGGTGGCGTCGAACACTTCGGTCGGATCCTGGTTGTCGCCCAGGTATGCCTGCAGGCTCTTGGCGATGTAGCCGCCAGTCGCCGGCTTGCAGATGATGCCGCCGGGGCCGCACGCGACGTTGGTCAGCTGGGTGCGGTCGATCGCCTCGGTGAAGGCCATGCGTCCGGCCTTGGCGATCGGATCGTCGAAGCCCACCGCGGGATCAGGCGCGAACGGACCCTTGGTGAAGTTGAAGCCGACCCAGGTTGTACGTGCGGAGGGGATGTTGACGAACTGGCTCGCCGTAGCCGGGTTCGCCTGGAAGTTCCGGACGGCGTCCAGTGGTGGGTGGCCGTTGGCGGCGCCGATCTCGTCGAAGCCGCCGTTCTGGTACTTGGTCACCTGGCTGGACTCGTCGGCGAGGACGGTCGCCTCGATGTCAGTCAGGTGCCCGGTGCTTCCGCCCCACCAGTTGGCGACGGGGGCGAAGGACAGGTGGTCCTTGGGCACATAGGCGGTCAACTTGAACGGTCCGGTACCGATCGCCGTCGTGGGGTTGGCCCACCACGTCTTGTCGGTGTCGCTGGGGATGACCTTCTGGTCGACCACCGCGGCGGCCCAGAGCGCCAGCTCGCTGAGCCAGTACCCGGCTGGTGACGACAGCGTCGCCTTGACCGTGAACTGGTCAGGGGCCGAGAGGCCGGAGAGAGTCGTGGCGGTCCGGCGGCCGCTGGACGGAGCCACGGCCTTGTAGCCGACGACGGGGATGAAGACGGTGCCGTACGAGTCGTTGAGACGCGCGGTGCGGTTCCAGCTGTAGAGCACGTTGGCGGACGTCACCGGGTCGCCGTTGGAGAACTTCACATCCTGGCGCATGTGGAAGGTGTAGGTGAGACCGTCAGAGGAGATGTCCGGCATGCCGGTGGCGATGTTCGGAACCACTTTGAGGCTGTCGTCGAGGCGATACAGCCCGCCGTAGACCTCATCGACGAATGCGATGTCGACGGCCGTCGACACGTGTCCCGGGTCCATCGTCTTGATGTCGTCGACCATGGGGAACCTGAGCACCTGATTGGGCGACAGCGCCTGGCCGCCTGGGCTGCTGCCCCCGCCGCTGCCGCAGGCGGTGGCAATGAGCGCAGGCAGGACTAGCGCCACGGCTATCCGTCGGTGTTTCATTCACGTCTCCCAGCCGGGCACTCTGTCCCGCGCCAAATAATTGCCACCCCAATGCGGCGGCTACGGGCCGCATTCTGGCACCGACCTTGCCCAGCCGCCATCACCCGTTGGGGTGATTTTCTTCGGGCGGCGCCGAGGCCGACCGTATACTCAGGGTCGGCTCCATGACCCGTTTGTTCGCGCGCAGGTCGCGATCGCGCCGTCTCAACCGGCGGATCCTCGTCGCCATGCTCGCCGTGGCCCTGCTCCCCCTGGCAGCGCTGACGGCGTTGGTCGGCGTCGAGCTCGCCGCGGTCAACCAGACCACGGTCGACGAGGCTCACAGCACCATCGTCGCCGACGCCGAGCAGCGCGAGAGCAGCTCAGCGATCGACGGCGCGGGCACGGTGCAGACCCTGCTCGACAGCCTCGGCACCGATCTCGGCCAGGTCGCCGCGACGGTCGATCCCCTGGTCAAGGGCAGCCGGGCCGCGATCCAGCCGGTTCGCGCCATCGCCGGTGGGGCCCGCCTCCTCGCCCTGGGGGGACCGGCGGTCACGCTGGTTGGCTCCCAGAGTCCTCTTCTCCGTGGGGCCGACAGCGTGGCCGATCCGCTCGGTGCCAACCGGGCGGCGATCGCCACGGCGCTCGACGCGGTGCGCAAGCGGCACCCCGCGGCCACCGCCGTGTGGCTGTACAGCCGGAGCAACCATGAGCTCACCGAGACTCCGGTCGTCGATGCTGCATCCCTGACCACCCTGCTCGAGAACGACCGCATCGATCCCGTCGGCCTCCTCGATCGCCAGGTCAAGTCCGCGGTGGCCACGGTGGGCGGCGATGCCGCCAAGAACCCTGTCTACCCCGCGTGGAGCGACATCGACACCGCGGCGTTCACCACCGGTTCATCGGTGACCCTCTGGACCGCACTCCCCTCCAACAGCGACCTGTTCGTCGGCGCCGAGCTGTCCAGCGCAGCCATCGCCGGGATGCTGCCGACCTCGGTGTCGACGCTCCCCGACGCCTACCCCGTGCTGCTCAGCCCGAGCGGACGCTGGCTGACGGGCGGCAACGGCGCGATCACCGATTTCGGCCTCGCCAACGGCTTCGAGGGCAGCCTCTTCGCCGCACCCGGGATCTCGCTCAGCCAGCTGATCACGCAAGACCCGCCGGTCATCCCGGTCACCATCGGGGGCGTCCCCCGCGAGCTGTTCACCGCGCCGGTGAACGACGTCCACTGGACGCTGGCGACGGTGGTGCCCACTCGCGACCTCGCCCCGGCCGCCGCGTCCCTCGGTGACGGGATCCGCAATGGCGTGCGTCGCATCCTTCTGCTCCAGCTGCTGCCGCTGGCGGTGCTCATCGGGGTGATCGCCGTCCTCCTCGCAGCGCTCTTCTCCCGGCGTCTGGTGGGTCCGGTGCGTGCCCTCACCACCTCCGCCGAGCGGCTCGCCCAAGGGCACACCGACGAGCCGGTGCCTCGCCAGGGCGACGACGAGGTCGGCCTCCTCAGCGAGGCCCTCGAGCGGATGCGCCGCGAGATCAACACCTCGAGGGAGGCGCTCCTGGCGGCGGCCCGCGAGCTCGAAGGTCGCGTTGCCGACCGCACCGAGGAGCTGCGCGACCGCAACGAGGAACTGGTCGCTCTCAACGCCCTGGCCGCGACCCTGACCCGATCGCTCGATCCCGCTGAACTGCTCGGCGGGGCCGTCGAGGCGGTCCGGGCGATCCTGCCTGTGGCCGCAGCGGCGGGATACACCATGGCCCACGATCTCCCACGGATGGTCACCCACCACCCGGCGAGGCTCGGGGAGGCAGCCGACGAGATGGCCGAAGGGGTCACCGTGGCCCTGAGTACGAACGCGCTGACGGTGCGCCAATCAGCGGCCGGGTGGGTCGTGGCCATCCCGGTCGGGGCGGGTGGAGCGCCGCTGGGCGCGCTCGCCGCGCTTGTGTTCTCGTCCGTCCAGGTGCCCGAGCGGATCCGCATCCTGCTCGGCGCCGTCGCCGACCAGGTCGGCCTGGCGCTGCGGACCGCGCAGTTCGCCGCCGAGGGACGTGAGCTTGCCGTCCTCGAGGAGCGCACCCGCCTGGCCAGGGAGATCCATGACACCCTGGCGCAACAGCTCACCGGCATCGTGCTCCAGCTCGAAGCCGCCGAGGCGATGCAGAGTCGCAATCGCGGGGAGCGCTCCCGCGACCTCGTCGTCGCCGCCCGCGAACAGGCACGCCTGGCTCTGCAGGAGGCGCGGCGCAGCGTCTGGAACCTCCGTCCGATGCCGCTGGAGGCGGCTGGGCTGACCGCCGCCGTGACCCTGGAGGCCGAGCGGTTCGGATCGCGCACCGGCATCGCAGTCACCGTGCGCAACGACGGTGTCCCCCGTGACCTGGCGCTCGCCCCGCAGTCGGAGGTGGCTGTCTTCCGCATCCTCCAGGAAGCGCTCGCCAATGCCGGCCATCACAGCGGTGCCCACCTCGTCGACGTCGAGCTCCGCGCCGGCGGCGGGGAGCTGTGGCTGTCGATCAGCGACGACGGGGCTGGGTTCGACGTCGACGATGAGAACGGGTCCAGGGCGGGCCGCTTCGGCATCGTGGGCATGCACGAGCGCGCCCGCCTGATCGGGGCCGAGCTCGAGGTCACCAGCCGGACGGAGGGCGGCACCCGCGTGTCGCTGCGCGTCCCGCTCGAAGCCCAGCAGACGGCGGCCAGCGCGTAGCGCCGTGTCGCAACTCAACGGTGGAGGGCTGTTGGTGGGTAGCAGGCGCGGATAATCGCGCCGTGATCCGTGTGCTCGTCGCCGACGATCACCCCGTGGTGCGCGAGGGGCTCATCACCATGCTGGAGCTCGAAGACGACATCGAGGTCGTCGCCCGCGCAGCAGACGGTGAGGAGGCGGTCATGATGGCGCGTCGCGAGCATCCCGACATCACCCTTCTCGACGTGCAGATGCCGGTGCTGGACGGCATCGAGGCGCTGCGCCGGATCCGTGCCGACGATCCTGAGGCGCGCGTCATCGTGCTGACCACGTACCGCAACGAGGACTACATCTTTCCCTCGCTGCGCGCCGGGGCCCGCGGCTACCTTCTCAAGGACTCCTCCCGCGAGGAGCTCGCCGGGGCCATCCGCGCAGTTGCCGCCGGCGAATCCCTGCTCGACCCGGAGATGATGGACGCAGCGCGAGACGACGGTGGCCTCACCAGCCGCGAGTTCGAGGTGCTCCGGCTCATGGCCGATGGCAACAACAACGCCCAGATCGCCACCGCGCTGTTCGTCAGCGAGAACACCGTCAAGACGCACGTCAGCAACATCTTCACCAAGCTCGAATGCCGGGACCGGGCCGCCGCCGTGCTGCAGGCCTGGAAGCGCCACCTGATCTGACGCGACGGCGGCGCCCAAAAGCCGGGGTGGGTGCGGCAGCATCGCTTCGGTCGCTGTCCTCGCGGGCGCGGCGGAGCCAGCACGGCTGTCTCCTTGCTGCTGCGGATGCTCCCTACGCGTGTCACGCCTACCCCCTCCCGTTCGAGCG
>CATPCA010000113.1 GCA_955652545.1 Candidatus Dormiibacterota bacterium | reverse complement strand
TGTCGGTGCGAGCCCGGCGGATCAGCCGGCCCGGTCCCGGCATGCTGGTGTGGGTGCGCGACGAGACCCGCGTGCGCCACCTCGAGAAGATGCGCCGCGATTTCATCAGCAACGTCTCCCACGAGCTGCGCACGCCGCTGGCGGCGATGCGCGTGATGAGCGAGACGTTGCTCGCGGGCGCGCTCGAGGATCCGCCGGCGGCGGAGGAATTTGTCAACCGCATCGGCCTGGAGGTCGAGCAGATGTCGCAGATGGTCGAGGAGCTTCTCGAGCTGAGCGCGCTGGAGGGTGGGCAGCTCCCCGTGCCGGACGAATCGGTTCCAGTTGTCGACCTGCTCATCGCCATCGACAGGCTGCGCCCGCTGATCGACGACAAGGAGATCAACCTGGTGTTCGATGTCCCCGCCGACATCCCGCCGATCCGCGGTGACGTCGCGCACTTGCAGCACGTGCTCCGCAACCTGGTGCACAACGCCGTGAAGTTCACGCCGCCTCACGGGACCATCACCGTCAGCGCCGCTGCCGTCGGCGACCAGGTGGAGCTGCGCTGTGCCGACACCGGAGTCGGGATCAGGTCCGATGACCTGACACGAATTTTCGAGCGCTTCTGGAAGGCGGACAGCTCACGCCGGCGCGACGGTGAGGGCTCTGGGCTGGGGCTGGCGATCACCCGGCACGTGGTCGCCGCACACCAGGGGACGATCCGCGCCGAGTCCGAGTTCGGTCACGGAGCCACGTTCGTGGTCACCCTCCCCGCCTGGGTGACAGTTGGCTCGCCGGTGGGCTGAGCGCGCCAGTGCGCGCGACGTCGATCCATGCCGGCAGCGGCGTCGAATCGAGGAGTTGCCCTGACAGCGCCGCGGCCGCACTGATGGCGAAACCCAGGCCGTGCCCTGTGTATCCGCCGCACACATGGATGCGACGGCAGCCCGGCGCCACACCGACGAGCGGGAGGCCGTCGTCGCTGAATCCCATGATCCCGGCCCACCGGTGGGTGACGGCGGCATCGACGCCGAGGTCTCGCAGCTGCCCGTCAAGGAGGCGTTGCACGTGTTCCGTCGGCGTGGCATCGAGCCCGACCTCCTCGGCGAGGGCGCGGTGGCGGAAACCACCGACGAGCACGGAGCCGTCGTCGCGCTGCCGCCAGTAGCGGTGGCCCCACTCTGCATACACTGGGACCCCGAGCTGACGGTCGCTGCCGGCAGTTGCCAGCATCTGCGCGCGAACCGGCCGGATGGGCAGGGACGGGAGTAGCTGCGACGTCCACGCGTTCGTGGCCAGCAGCACGGCCGCCGCCTCGATCGACCGCTGGGCGAGTCGCACCACTGCGGTGTTCCGGCCATCATCGACAGCAACAACTGGATGATTTTCGAAGACCCGTCCGGCGTGCGCCGTGGCAAGGCCGTGCACCAGTCGCACGGGGTCGACCTCACCGTCAGCCGGGTTGAACAGCGCACGGACGCCACCGGGCGCTGCGCTCGCCTCGAGCAGCTCGGCGGCAAAGCCGTCCTCGGCGAGGAGCGTCGCCGCCTCCTCGAGGCTGGCAGCCTCCTCGTCATCGAGGGCCACAGTCATGCTGCCGCCGCGCCTGTAGCCGGCGTCGAGCCGTGCCGCTGCCGCCGCCGTCAGTGCATGGTTCGCGGTGGTGAATGCCCACACCGCGGCTGCGATGTCGCGTCCGTGACGCGACACCGCACGAGCGTAGTTCTCCGCCACCCCGGCCAGCAGAAAGCCCGCGTTGCGCCCACTCGCCCCGGCGGCGACATGCTCGCGTTCGAGCAGGATGGCGTCGATGTCGCGACCGCGGAAGAGGTCGAGGAGCGCCACGCCGGTGATCCCGCCGCCAACGATGACGACGTCGACGCGGCGGGGCAGGGAGGCAGGTGCCGCCAGGGGCTCGGGGAAACCCCAGATGGGGACGCCCAACTGCTCCGTGGTCACCCGCTCAGCTCAGGAGGTTCGTGACCGAGCAGGCGGAGCGCGCGCAGGTACTTCGGCGTGGTGTCGACGGTCGCCCCGTGACCTGCGAGCAGCGCCACGAGGCGATCCGCCAGGGGCGTGCTCGCCGTCTCGTATTCGACCTCGACCTCCTCGAAGCAAGCGCACTCCTCGGTGCCGTCAAGCACGCTGACCCGATCGTGCACGACCTCGGCCGACTCCGTGCCCGTGGACACGTCGAACGTATGGCGGACGGTGCGCAGCTCGGCGACGGGATGAACGTCGGCGACGACGACCCACTTCGCCAGCCGTTCGCTGATCGGCTCGGGAAGACGGTCGGCATCGCCTAGTAGCTCGAGCTCCTCACGGACCACCGCGTTGCCGTCGCGACGGGACCTGCCCTTGAAGGCCCACACGCCGTTGCGATGGCGCACGCCGACGCCGCTCCTCGCCAGCCCGAGAGCGCCGGTGTCCCAGTAGACCGCGTGCAGCACCTGGTCGCCTCGGTCCGTCACGGTCAAGCCGGTGAGCTCGCCGAGCGCCGGCACGAGGAAACCGTCGGGAACGGCCATCTTGACCTCGCGCTCATCGACACCTTCCACAGCGTTCCCGTCAGCCGTCGTCGCCGACGTACTCCGCAAAGCCGGGCCAGGAGTCGACCATGCGGGCGAGCATCTGGCGCGGCACCGGTAGGTAGGTGCCGCTGGCCTGCGCGATCACCGCGCCGGTCTCGAGCGTCATCAATGCCTCCGCCTGCATCACGCGGCGGGTGAACCTGGTGCTCCAGCCCTCGACGCGCAGCCGCGCACCGATCGCCGCTCCCTCACGATATCGCGTCTCCATCCGGCCGGTCACCACCCAGCGCCGCTGCAGCACCGAGCACCGACCCATCACGTCGTCGAGCACGGCGGCGATGAGCCCGCCGTGGACGAGGCCCGGAAACCCAGCGTGGTCGTCCGTCGGTGTCCACGTGGTGACCACGTGGTCGCTCTCGAGGTGGTACTGGAGGTGGAGCCCGGTCGGGTTGCGCAGGCCGTGGATGAAGTTGAGCTGGTACTCGGTGCTGTCGTTCAACCAGGACGTATCGACGGCTTCCCCATGCCATTGCGTCATCCGCCGATGCGTTCCTGGCCGTGCATGTAGGGACGAAGGGCGTCGGGGATCAGCACCGTCCCGTCCGCCTGCTGATAGGTCTCGAGAACGGCGTCGAGCGTCCGGGGCACCGCCAGGCCGCTGCCGTTGAGGGTGTGCACGAACTGCGGCCGCTCCCCCGCCGCCGGTCGGTACCTGATCCCCGCGCGACGCGCCTGGAAGTCGTTGAAAACGCTGCACGACGAGACCTCGAGCCAGCGCTTCATACCCGGGGCCCAGGCTTCGAGATCGTACTTCTTCCATTGCGCGAAGCCCATGTCACCGGTGCACATCAGCAGCACCCGATAGGCGATGCGCAGGCGCTGCAGGATGGCCTCCGCATGGCCGGTGAGCAGCTCGAGCT
>CATPCA010000112.1 GCA_955652545.1 Candidatus Dormiibacterota bacterium | reverse complement strand
GCGTCAAGGTCACGCTGCGCGGCCGGCGCATGTGGGAGTTCCTCGACAAGCTGATCAGCGTGACCCTGCCCCGCATCCGCGATTTCCGCGGCATCGACCCCAAGGGATTCGACGGTCACGGCAACTACACCCTCGGGCTTCGCGAGCAGCTGGTCTTCCCTGAGATCGACTTCGACAAGATCGACAAGCTGCGCGGGCTCGAGGTCTGCATCGTCACCACGGCGCGGACGGACGACGAGGGCCGCGCCCTCCTCACCGCCTGCGGGATGCCGTTTCGCAAGCCAGGACAGCAACAGTGAACAGAACGCCGCGCACGTCCGGGGACACCCCCGGATACGGCGTGGAGAGGTAGCAAGTGGCCAAGAAATCGTTGATCGCCAAATCGCTGCGGCCTGCCAAGTTCGGCGTCCAGCAGCACAACCGCTGCGGGGTGTGCGGGCGTCCGCGCGCGTTCATGCGCAAGTACGGGATGTGCCGCATCTGCTTTCGAGGCATGGCCTCGCAGGGGCAGATCCCCGGCGTCAAGAAGAGCTCCTGGTAGACGGCCATGATGAGTGACACGATCGCCGACATGCTCACGCGAATTCGCAACGCCAACGCGGCCAACCACCAGACCGTCGTGATCCCTGCCTCGAAGATGAAGGTGGAGATCGCCCGCGTCCTCGCTGCCGAGGGGTTCGTTGACAGCTTCACCGTGGACGGTGAGGCACCCCAGCAGCTTCTCACCATCACCCTCAAGCCGCGCACACCGCGCGGCCGCGCGCTCTCCGGCCTGCGCCGCATCAGCCGGCCCGGCCTGCGCGTCTACGCACGCAAGAGTGAGATCCCCCGCGTCCTCGGTGGTCTCGGCATCGCCATCATCTCCACCTCGCACGGTCTGATGACCGGCCAGGCTGCGCAGCGCGCCGGCCTCGGGGGCGAGGTGGTGGCCTACGTCTGGTAGCCGGCCATGTCGAGAATCGGCAAGCTGCCCATCCCCGTCCCCGCCGGCGTCGACGTCAGCGTCACTGGCAACCACGTCACCGTCACCGGTGGCCGCGGCACGCTCGAGCGCAGCCTGCCCCCGGCGATGATCATCACCGTCGACGACGGCCTCATCACCGTGGCGAGACCCACCGACACGACCATCCACCGGGCGATGCACGGGCTCACCCGCACGTTGGTGGCCAACATGGTCGAGGGTGTGAGCACCGGCTTTGTGCGCTGGCTCGACCTCGTCGGCGTCGGCTTCCGCGCTTCCAAGCAGGGCGGTGACCTGGTGCTCACCCTCGGCTACTCGCACCCGATCCGCTACACCCCGCCCGACGGCGTGACCATCGAGGTGCCCACGCCGACCTCGATCAGCGTCAGTGGCACCAACAAGGAAGTGGTCGGCCAAGTGGCCGCCAAGATCCGCTCATTCCGCAAGCCCGAGCCTTACAAGGGCAAGGGCGTGATGTACCGCGGCGAGGTCATCAAGCGCAAGGCGGGCAAGTCCGGCAAGGCCGGGAAGGCAAAGTAGCCATGCACACCAAGTTCGACCGTCGCGCCGCTCGCGACCGCCGCCACCGCCGCGTTCGCAAGAATGTCCACGGCGCCGCCGCGCGCCCCCGTCTCGCCGTCTTCCGCAGCCTCAACCACATCGTGGTGCAGCTCATCGACGACAGCGCGGGCCGCACCCTCGCCGCGGCGTCGACCCACGACACCGACGTCCGCAAGGAGTTGAGCGGCAAGGGCAACGCCGCGGTGGCCGGCGCCGCCGTGGTGGGCCGGGTGATCGCCGAGCGTGCCAAGAGCGCCGGCGTGACCAAGGTGGTGTTCGACCGCGGCGGGTACCTCTACCACGGCAGGGTCAGGGCCCTCGCCGAAGCTGCCCGTGAAGCGGGACTGGAGTTCTAGACATGGCGATGCGCATGGATCGGCGCGACGACCGCGCCAGCGACCTGCAGGAGAAGATCGTCTCGCTCAACCGCGTTGCCAAGGTGGTCAAGGGCGGGCGGCGATTCTCGTTCAGCGCGCTTGTCGTCGTCGGTGACGGCGCCGGTCGCGTCGGCGCCGGGCTGGGCAAGGCGGGTGAGGTGCCCGACGCCATCCGCAAGGGCGTCGACGACGCCCGCAAACACATGATCACCGTGCCGATGGTGGGCACGACCATCCCGCACGAGGTGCACTACAAGCTCGGGGCGGCCAAGGTGCTGCTCAAGCCCGCCGTCCCCGGGACGGGGGTCATCAGCGGCAGCTCGATGCGGGCAGTGGTCGAGGCGGCCGGCATCCACGACATCCTCACCAAGTCGCTGGGCACCGACAACCCGATCAACGTGGTGCGCGCGACCATCGCCGCGCTGGCGAGCATGCGCACCCTGCGGGAGGTCGCCGAGCTGCGTGGCCGAACCCCCGAGCAGCTGGTCGGCCGCAAGCGCGCCGCGCAGATGCTCGGCGAGGACCTGCCGGCAGTAGCCCCACAGCCGGTGAGCCCATGAGCACGCTGCGGGTGACGTACCGCAAGAGCAAGATCGGCTACGCCGCGGACCAGAAGGCGACGCTGGCCGCGCTGGGGTTGCGCAAGCTCAACCACAGCGTTGACCACCAGAACACCTCGTCGATCCGCGGCATGGTCCACAAGGTGCGCCACCTGGTGAGCGTCAACGGCATCCCGGCGGACACGCCGGAGGGGATGGCCGTGCTCGCCGCCGGGGCGAGCTCGGAGAAGAGCGCATGAAGCTGCATGAGCTGAAGCCTGCACCGGGCAGTCGCAAGAAGCGTACCCGGGTCGGGCGGGGCATCTCGGCCGGGCAGGGCAAGACCTCGGGCCGCGGCATGAAGGGCCAGGGATCGCGGGAGAGCAACAGCGTCCCGAAGGGATTCGAAGGCGGGCAGATGAAGGCGTCGATGCGCCTCCCCAAGCTGCGCGGGTTCCACAACCGCTTCCGCAAGGACTACGTGGTGGTCAATCTCAGCAAGCTCAACCGCTTCGCCAAGGACTCGATCGTCGACGGGGCCGCGCTGGCCGCCGCAGGCCTTGTCAGCGGCGCCGACAAGCCGGTGAAGCTGCTCGCCGCCGGCCGCGTCAAGGTGGCGGTACAGGTGCGCGTGCACCGCGCCTCGGCCGCGGCGCAGCAGGCGGTGGTTGCAGCGGGCGGCAGCGTCGACCTGCTCGAGGTGGCGGCGCCACCGGCTGCGCAGGACACCGAGCGGGCTGCGGCGCGGGCGTCCGCCCGCGCTTCGGCGCGCGCGGTTGCTGCCGAGAGGAGGGACACTGACAGTGACGCCGCCGCGGCCGAGGCCGTCACCGAGGCTGCCGCCGCTGACGCAGAACCGGACACTGAGGAGGAGCCGCAGGCGTGAACCTGCTCCAGGCCCTGGGCCAGGCGATGCGCATCCCCGAGCTGCGGCGCAAGCTGGTGATCACCATCGGCCTGGTGCTCGCGTTCCGGGTGCTGGCCAACATCTCGATCCCCGGTGCTTCGCCGGCGGCGCTGCAGGCGCTGTTCAGCAGCAACTCGCTGCTCGGCCTCTTCAACCTCGTCGGCGGCGGCGGGTTGCAGCGCTTCACCATCGTCGCCGAGGGCCTGAACCCCTACATCAACGCCACCATCATCATGCAGCTGATGACCGTGGTCTCCATCCGGCTCAAGGAGTTGAGCAAGGAAGGCGAGCAGGGCCGCAAGAAGATCACTCGCTACACGCGCTGGCTGACCATCCCGCTGGCCGCGTTGCAGGGCTGGGGCTTCCTGGCGCTCTTCACCAACACCAACGCGGTGACCGTCAACGGTGTGCCCCAGGCGATCATCCCCAACGCCACCACCGCCCAGGAGATCGGCATCGTGCTGACCCTGACCGCGGGCACGATCATCGCCATGTGGCTCGGCGAGTTGATCACCGAGTACGGCGTGGGCAACGGTGTGTCGCTGATCATCTTCACCGGCATCATCGCCAGGGTGATCCCGTCGATCGGCGACTACGGCACCACCGGTGGCTCGCACGTCATCCAGATCATCGGTGTGGCGCTGATTGCGCTGGTGGTGACGGCGGGGATCATCGCGGTGCAGCAGGCGCAGCGCAAGATCCCGGTGCAGTCGGCCCAACGGGTGCTCAACCCGCGCACCGGAGCAGCGGCGCAGGGGCGGCGCAACTTCCTGCCGCTGCGCATCAACACCGCGGGCGTCATCCCGATCATCTTCGCGCTGTCGATCATGTTCTTCCCGACCATCTTCGCCAACCTGTTCGCCAGCGCCGGCGGATTCGTCGGCAATGCCTCAGCGTGGATCACCGCCAACTGGCAACCCAACGGGCCGAAGTGGTACATCAACATCGCTTACAACGGCATCTACTTCCTGCTCATCCTCGGCTTCACCTACTTCTACACGGCAGTCGTCTTCGACCCCAACGACGTCGCCGAGAACCTCAAGAAACAGTCGACGTTCATCCCCGGCATCAGACCGGGGCGAAGTACGGCGGAGTACCTCGGCCGGGTGATGGGGCGAATCACCCTGGCGGGGGCGCTCTTCCTCGCCATCATCACCGTGGTGCTGCCGCTGTTCACGGCGTTCGCCACTCGCGCAGACCCCACCAGCCTCTACCTCGGTGGGACCGCCATCCTCATCGTCGTGGGCGTGGCGCTCGACACCATGAAGCAGATCGAGACTCAGCTGCTGATGCGCCAGTACAAGGGCTTCATCCGGTGATCGCGGTGCTCTTCGGCCCACCGGGTAGCGGCAAGGGGACGCAGGCCGCGATCATCTCCGAGCGCTTTCGCATGCCCCACATCAGCACCGGCCAGATGCTCCGTGACGAGGTCGCCGCGGACAGCGAGCTGGGCCGCGAGGTGGGGCCGATCATGGCGACGGGCGGGCTCATCCCCGACGAGACCATGGTGCGGGTCATCGAGCACCGCCTGGCCCAGCCCGATGCCAAGGGCGGGGTGCTGCTCGACGGTTTCCCGCGCACCGTGCCGCAGGCCCGCGAGCTCGACGAGATGCTGGAGCGGACCGGGCGCGAGATCGGCGTGGTGCTCTTCTTCGACGTGCCGGAGAGCGAGCTGGTCAAACGAATCGCCCACCGAGCCGAGCAGGACCACCGCGCCGACGACACGCCCGAGGCGTTCATCGAGCGCATGCGTGAGTACGAGGCCAAGACGGCGCCGGTGGTCGGCTACTACGAGGGCAGCGGCACGCGCATCGAGTACGTCAACGGCAACGCGCCAATCGATGCCGTGACCGAATCGATCCTCACCATCTTCGGCCCGACGGTGAAGCCGAACGGCGCCGCACGGGGCGAGGTGGCCTGATGGCCGGCGCCTTCCGTCTCAAGCGGCCGGAGGAGATCGACAAGATGCGCGCCTCCGGGAAGGTCCTCGGAGCCTGCCTCGCCCACCTCGCCGCGGAGGTGCGCGACGGCGTCACCACGCTCGACCTCGACCGCCAGGCGGACAGGTTCATCCGCGACCACGGCTGCATCCCCGGCTTCCTCGGCTACCAGGACTTCCCCAACTCACTCTGCGTCTCCGTGAACGACGAGGTGGTGCACGGCATCCCCGGCAAGCGGGTGATCAGGGACGGTGACCTGGTGTCGCTGGACTGCGGGCTGATCCTCGACGGCTGGTGGGCCGACAGCGGGCTGTCGGTGGCGTGCGGCGAGGCCACTCCCGAGGTGACCGCCCTGATCGAGGTCACCCGCGAGGCGCTCGAGCGGGGCATCGCGCAGGCGCGGCCGGGCAACCACATCGGCGACATCGGGCACGCGGTGCAGACGTACGCCGAGGCCCACGGTTACTCGCTGGTCCGCGAATACGTGGGGCACGGCATCGGTCGCAACATGCATGAGGCTCCCCAGGTACCCAACTACGGGCTGCCTGGAACCGGCAACGAGCTCAAGCCCGGCTACGTGCTCGCCATCGAGCCGATGGTCAACCTCGGCGGTCCCCAGGTGCGCGTGCTCGACGACGACTGGACGGTGGTGACCGTGGACGGCCGGCTCTCCTGCTATTTCGAGCACACGGTGGCCATCACCGAGAACGGACCCGAGGTGCTCACCCCGCGGCCGACCCACGCGGCGGTGGGGTGAATCTGCCGTGTCAGCCGGCCATTCCGTATACTCATACGTTGCGGCTGCCAACCAGCCAAATTCGGCACGCCTCAGCGCGAGACGTGGCTGAGCCTCTGATCGGGAGGGTCATCGAGCCCCTTCCCGACG
>CATPCA010000111.1 GCA_955652545.1 Candidatus Dormiibacterota bacterium | reverse complement strand
GCGGCGGCTCGGAAGCCGCCGCACAGCGCCGCGGGAAGGGAGAGCGGATCTCGCTGGCAGCAACCTTACGGAGCGCTACCTTGCCGATCGATGACGGTGTTGCGCACGGTGCGCGGACGTCCTCAGACCACGCTTGCCACCAGCTCGCGATCGACGACGTCGACCAGGGCTGCGATGAAGCGCGGGCTCGCGTTCGGCATGGCGATGCGGTGAAAGCCGAGCCCTGCCGCCGTGGCCTGTTCGGCGGCGGCGATGTCGATGTCGTAGAGGATCTCGAGGTGGTCGGCGACGAACTGCACCGGCACCACCAGCACGTCGCGAACGCCGGAGTCGCGGAGCTGCGGCATGACCTCGGTGAGGTCGGGCCGCAGCCACTCCTCCGGCGTGTGCCCCGCGCTCTGGAAAGCGAACGTCCATCCTCCCGGCGCGAGGCCGGCGCGGTCGGCCACTGCGGCGATGGTGTCGTCGATCTGCGTCATGTAGCCCGGATCGCGCTCGACCACCGGTCGGGGCAGGCTGTGCGCGGTGAACACGACGCCGACACGGTCGCGACCTGTCGCGTCGAGTGTGTCCAGGGCGGTGCGCACCGAGTCGGCCAGGGAGTTGACCCATGGCGCGACGAGGTGCCACGCGCCGGCGATGCGCACCGGGACACCGGGGGCAACGTGCGCAGCACAGCTGTCGATGGTGCGTTGGTAGCCGCTGAGGATGAGCGGCGAGTACTGCGGCGCGAGAACGATCGCGATCACGGTGGCGGCGCCGCCGTCGACCAGCATGCGCAGCGAGTCCTCGACGCGAGGCGCGGAGTGCAGCATGCCCGCCGCCACCCGGAACGAGCCCGCTCCGTCGCGCTCGAGGAGCGCGCGTTGCAGGGCTGCCGCCTGCTCGAGGGTGATGTCGATGAGCGGTGAACGCCCGATGAGATCGAAGCGCCGTTTGAACTCGGCGATGAGCTCTTCGGACGGCTCCCGTCCGCCGCGCACGCTGCGCAGGTAAGCAGGAACGTCCGCCGATGTCACGGCCGACCCGAAGGTGAGCAGCAGCACGCCCACCGGCCGTGGCGACGGTCGGCCGGCGTTCACCCGGTGGCCGCGATTGCGGTGCGTGCGTGGACGAGATCCACGATGCCGCGCAACGTGTCGCTCGGCGTGTCGGCGAGCACGCCGTGACCGAGGTTGAAGATGTGTCCCGCCCGGCCGCCTGCCTCGGCGAGGACGCGACGCGTCTCCCGTTCCACGACCGGCCACGGCGCCAGGCAGATGGTCGGGTCGAGGTTGCCCTGGATGGCGTGCTGACCGATGCGCGACCACGCCTGATCGAGGCGCAGCCGCCAGTCCACCGACATGGCGTCGGATCCAGCACCTGCCATGTGCTCGAGCAGGTGCGCTGTCGATGTGCCGAAATGGATTGTCGGGACGCTTCCGGCGACGCCGTCGAAGATCCGGCGCACGTACGGCAGCACGTACTCCGCGTATTCCGCCGCGCCCAGCGCGCCGATCCACGAGTCGAAGAGCTGCAGCGCCTGCACACCCGCCGCGACCTGGGCGCGGAGGTAGCGAATGGTCACCTCGGTCAGCGTCTCCATGAGCTCGTGCCACACGGCCGGCTGGCCGTACATCAGGGCTTTGCTCCGCGCGAAGTCCTTGGTGGGCCGACCCTCGATGAGGTACGACGCCACAGTGAACGGCGCCCCGGCGAAGCCCAGGACAGCCGTATGTCCGTCCAGCTCTCGCCTGATCAGCCTGATCGCCTCGAAGAGCTCGGGCGTCGCCTCCTCCGCATCCACGATACGAAGAGCCCGCACCGCCGCGACATCACGCACCGGCTCGTGGATCACCGGCCCGAGGCCGGGGTCGATGGTGAAGGGCACCCCCATCCCGTAGAGGGGCAGCATGATGTCGGCGTAGAGCACCGCGGCGTCGACGCCGAACTCCTCCACCGGCATCAGGGTCACGCGCGCGCACAGCTCGGGTGTGCGCGTGATCGTGAGGATGTCGTAGTGCTCGCGCAGCTCGCGGTACGCGGCCAGGCAGCGCCCCGCCTGGCGCATGAACCACACCGGGGTGCGGTCGACCGGCTGCTGCCGTGCCGCCGCGAGGAAGCGGACCGCGCCGGTCATGGCTGCTGCCGGCGCCGGGGCTGTGGTCATGGATCGAGCCTACCGGACCGGGCTTGCGACCCGGCCTCTCATCGGGTGGCGGTGGGACCGGTCGCGGTGTGCAGCGGATCGACGAGCTCGGCGAGCTCGCGCGCCAGGCCGCTGCGCTTCGCTTCGGCGGCCACCGCCGCAGCGACAGCAGGGGCGACGGCGCGGTTGAACACCGACGGGATGATGTACTCCGGGTGGAGGTCGTCACCGACGGTGTCGGCGATCGCCCTCGCCGCGGCCAGCTTCATTGCGTCGGTGATCTGGCTAGCGCCGCTGTCGAGGAGGCCGCGGAAGAAGCCGGGGAAGCAGAGCACGTTGTTGATCTGGTTCGGGTAGTCGCTGCGCCCGGTGGCGATCACCGCCGCCACCCCCTCGATTGCCTCGGGCTGCACCTCTGGCTGCGGGTT
>CATPCA010000110.1 GCA_955652545.1 Candidatus Dormiibacterota bacterium | reverse complement strand
GCCCATCGCTGCTCACGGCGTCCCGGGGCGCGTCAACCGCGAACTGGTGCACGCTCTGGGCGACACCGGGCTGCTGGCCAGGGTGTTCCCGGAATCCGTCGGCGGCGCCCGGACAGGACCGGTGTCGGCGCTGGAGCTGTGCGCGCTCAGAGAGGCGCTGGCTCGCGAATGCGTCGAGGCTGAGACCGCGCTGGCGATGCAGGCCCTGGGGGCCTATCCCATTCTGCAGTCGGGCTCGGCGGCAGCCATCGAGGAATGGGTGCCCGGGGTCTGTCGCGGCGAGCTGGTGGCGGCGTTCGCGCTGACCGAACCGGGCGCCGGCTCCGACGCGGCCGCGCTGGAGCTGCGCGCCCAGCGAAGCGAGGGTGGGTACGTCCTCACCGGCACGAAGACGTGGATCTCCAACGCCCCGGATGTCGACGTGTACACCGTGTTCGCGCGCACCACCGAGGGGAACCGCGCTCGCGGGGTCACGGCATTCGCGGTCGACGGTCATGCCGACGGACTGCGCGGAGCGCCGATCGACATGATCTCGGGACATCCCATCGGTCGGGTCGAGTTCGACGGCGTTCACGTACCCGAGACCGGAGTGCTCGGCGAGGTTGATGCGGGTTTCGCCGTCGCCATGCAGACGCTCGATCTCTTCAGACCCAGCGTGGGGGCATTCGCGGTCGGGATGGCCCAGGCTGCGCTCGACGCCGCGCTCGAGCATGCCGGCTCGAGGCGGGCGTTCGGCGGTGTGCTCTTCGATCTGCAGTCCGTCGCGCATCGTCTGGCGGGCATGGCTGTGCAGGTGCACGCGGCGCGGTTGGTTGTGGAGGACGCGGCGCGTGCCTACGACGCCGGCGCACCGGATCGCACGATGCGCTCGTCGATGGCCAAGCTATTTGCCACCGAGGCTGCCCAGGGCGTCGTGGACGCGGCGATCCAGGTTCATGGCGCCGCCGCATTGGAACGCGGACACCTTCTCGAACACCTCTATCGTGATGTGCGCGCGCCGCGCATCTACGAGGGCGCCAGCGAGCTGCAGCTGACCATCATCGCGCGCCGCCTGCGGTCGTCACGGACGCCGGAATGACGGCGGCGGCGGCGGCGGCGCGTGGCGACTCGGTGGGTCAGCCCACGCCCAAGTCGCTGATCCTGGACGTCTACGGCGCCCAGGTGCGTGGCCTCGGCGGATGGCTCGCCATCGCCAACCTGGTCGCGCTCATGGCCGACCTTGGCCACGGCGACCGGGCCGTGCGGGCCGCCGTGGCACGCATGAAGCGGTCCGCCCTGCTGTCGGCGGAGACGCGCCAGGGGGTTGCCGGCTACGCGCTCACCACACCTGCGCTGGAGATCCTCCGGGATGGCGACGAGCGGATCTTCGCGTCGTCGGTCCCGACGACGGTGGCGGACGGTTGGGTGGTGGCGGTGTTCTCGGTGCCGGAGCCGGCTCGCGATTGCCGCCATCGGCTGCGCGCCCTGCTGGTGCGATTGGGGTTCGGCCAGGTGACCCCGGGTGTGTGGATCGCGCCGTCGCGGATGAAGCCCGAGGCTCGGCGCCTGCTGGCCCGCGCGGGGCTCACCCAGTACGTGAGCCTCTTTCTGGGCGAGTACGAGGGGTTCTCCGACCTCCGCGTCCTGGTGGCACGCGCCTGGGACCTCCCCGCGCTCGACACCGCCTACCGGCGGTTCATCGCGCTGCATCGACGAACCGAGACGGCTTGGCGTGCCCCGAAGATGCGCGGCAACCGGCGCGGGTTCGTCGACTACATGCGCGTGCTGGCGGCGTGGCGCCGGCTGGCGTACCACGACCCGGGGCTGCCGGCCGAACTCCTGCCGCGGCGTTGGAACGGCGAACGGGCACGTTCGCTCTTCGCCGACCTGCACGGCACGCTGGCGCCGCGGGCGTCCGCGCACGTCATCGCGCTCGTCGCCGACAGCCAGGTGGCATCCGCCTATCCGTAGCGCGCTGCTGCCCCGGTCGCGAACGTAGACCGCGGATCCGCGCATGCGTTCTTCAGCATCGGCTGCGGCGAAGGTGAACGGCGATCAGGCCCGCAAGCACACGTGGAGCGGCAAAGCCACGCGGGAAGGCGATGTCCCGCGGCTCCCACCGCGGCCCAAACTTGTCTTTGAAACGGGCCAGGGTGCGGTACCGATAACCGCCGATACAGCGGGTGAACAGCACGGAGCGGACTCGACTCGCTATTCGCCCCCCGCAGGCGAGGTGCTCACCGGCATCTCGAAACGGGACCATCCCCAGTGAGGCGACGCGGAGTCCGCGCTGCCTGGCAGCCTCGAGCGTCGCTGCCAGGCAGAGATCGTTTGCTCCGGGGCTCGCATCCGGTCGGCGTCGAATCAGGTCGAGGCCGATGCCGCCCTCCCCCAGGCGCAGCCACGTGCTGAACGCCTCGATCTCGCCTGAAGGCGCGCGCACAACCGTGAGCAGCGCGCTGCCGTCGATCGTCTCGCCAAAGCGACCGACGGAGAAGCCCATCTCGCGGCGGGAATGACGGCTGAGCCAGGCGTTGGAGACGCGCTCAAGATCGGCACGGAGGGTCTCGGATGCCTCGGACCAGGTGAGCACTGCGGCCGTCAGCCCGGCGCGGCGGGCGCGTGTCACCTGGTGGCGCAGGTTGGCATGGCGCCGGCCGTCGAGGCTGAATCCCTCGAGGTCGACCACCGCCTCCTCGCCGAAGGTCGTCACACGGAGGTTGGCACGCCGGTAGGCATCGCGCGCCGCCGGCGTTGTCTGGTAGAAGCATGGCGCCCAGCCCTGACGATCGCATAGGGCCACGAACTCCTCGACGGCGCGGGCGATCTCGTCGGGGCGTCCCAACGGGTCGCCGGCGACCACTGCCACCCGCGCCGCCACCCGGAAGCCCACCATGGCCCCGCTGGGCAGCATCACCACCTGTTTGTCGCCACTCGCAGAGAAACAGGAGACGTGGCTCCTGCCGTGGGACAACCGCATCTGTTCGGCGTGAATCCCGCCAGCCAAGCTCAGCGGCCGGCGGCGGTGCAGCAGGTGGACCGGCACCGCGGCGGCGAGGATGCCACCTGCGAGGAAGGAGACGGGAAGCATCCTCAGGTGCGCGCTGATGCCCAGCACCGCGGCCGTCGCCTCGGCCGAGAGCCCCGCGACGATCCATCCGCGGGCCCAACTCCCTGGCGCGCCACGGAGTCGCACATATCCCGCGGGCAGCACGATCAGCAGAACAACGGCGGCGACCGCAGTGGGTGCCCAGGGATGCCCTGGGCACAGCGCCACCAGCAGTGACGCGGCGAGCACACCTGCCGCCGCCCACCATGAGACGAAACTGCCGTGGGCGAGGCCGACCGCGATGGCGATCAAGGCCACCGTTGTGGGGGCTACCAGCTCGGCCTCGAGCTGCGTTTGGTCAATCAGGGGCGACCACATCGGGCGGGCAAGCAAGAAGGTCGTCCACACCACAAGCAGCCCGGCCGCCGCGGCGCAGCGCACCAGGGTGACCTCGAGGAGCGGCGGCCGCCCCAACAGCGTGGCCGGCGAGGCTCGGATGTCAGCCACGGAGTGACCCCCGCAGTTCGGCGGGGCCCGCGCCAACTGCCGAGCCCGGGTCGGGGCCCCACAGTCGTCCCAGCCAGTGAAGGCTCTCCACCGCCAGCGGACGCCAGGTCTCCCAGCTGTGCCCTCCGGGGACCTTCGACACCCGCAGCTTCGTCCAGCCCACGCTCTGCAGGGCGGCGGCGAGAGTCTGAGCGTCCACCAGGTACCGGCCGTCCTGGATCCCCGCGCCGATGAAGATTGCCGTTCGTTGCGAAGCGCGGAGCGGGGGTAGTGTGATCAGCGGGCTGTTGGCCACCGCGCGATCGCCGAACAGGTCAACTCGGGCCTGGCCATACCCGGAGTAGCTCGCCGCCCAGCTGAACACACCCGGATGACGTGCGGCGAGGTTGAGCGCTCCAAAACCGCCAGAGCTGAGGCCGGCGACTCCGCGGTAGGGCGCGCCGATGGCTCGGTAGCGCTTGTCGATCTGGGGCACGAGTTGATCGACCAACCAGGTCTCGATGCGGCCGCCGCGTACCGTGTTGCCCCACTCGGAGTCGCCGCTCGGCTGCCCGTTGCCGTCGGGCATGACCGCGATGAGGGGCGGCAGCTGCGACGACGCGATCAGCTGGTCGAGCACACCCACGAGCTGGCCTCCGCCGATCCAATCGTTGGCCCCGCCGGGGAAGCCATGCAGGAAATAGACGACGCCGAACGCGTGGCTGCGAGTGATCGAGTACGCGCCGGGCAGGTAGACGTCCACCGGGTGTCCGGCGACTTCGAAGCGTTCCACCCAGCCCGGCCGCAGTCGGTCAGTCCGGGATATCGACGCGCGACTGGCGCTGGCACCACTCACGCTGATGCCACCACCGGCTATGGGTAGGCCGGCACCGCGAGCACTCGCGCCGGAGCCATACGAGTAGAGGGCGCTGATCGGGCCGATCTGCACGGCTGTGGCGGCCGCTCCGGCGGCCACGATCACGAGCCCGGCCACCGCTGCCAAGGGCACGACCGACAGGTGGTGCCGGCTCAGTACCGCCCAAAGCCCGGCCACGTCGCGTCGCAGCAGCGCCCCCACAGCCGCACCACCAGTTGCAAAAAGAGCTCCGAGCAGGAGCATGCCAAGAGGCTGAAGAAGCCATCCCCCGACGTCCACGCGTGACGCCAGGCCGGGGGTCGGACCCGTCTGTGCCGCGCGCACCAGGAACGGCACGATCTGGACCGCGATCATTGCGATCAAGGTGCCGCAGCGCACAGCAGCAGCGCTCTGGACGAGTGTCGTCGCCAGCGCCGCACCCGCGCCCACTTCGAGGCACGCCGCCAGCAGCAGTCCCCTCTCCTGATCCATGCCCAGCCCGACCAGCCAGCTCGTCAGCGAGTCATTGGCCAGAGCCCAGATGGCCGCGGACATCGCCAGGCCCAGTCCCGCGCCGGCCGCCGTATTGAGCCGGCGGCTCCGCGTTGACCTCACCCGCGCCGACGCGAATCGCCGCACTATCGCGAACCGTGACGAGCGTCCGGAGGAAGTGGAGTGCTGCTCATTCACGGTTCGATGGTCATCGACGCACATGAACAGGGCCTGAACCCATCGTCGCTCCGCGTACCGGGTTCAGACAGAGTTCAGGTGCGAGCTCCACCCTCAGGTGGTGTCCACGGCCTTCGCCTTCACCAGACCGGCATGATGGTGTCTCCTCCAGCCGCGCCTGACGGTGAGAAGCCGACGACCGCAGCTGGGTCGATCGACCCGGCGCTTTGCGCCTCCTACCGCTTGCCGGCATCGCACGTCGCCGCGCTGATCGCGGGCTTTGTTCTTGTCCCGGCCGTTGTCGGTGAGCTGTTCTTCTCAGTCTTCGTCCGGCGCGACATCCCCTACGGAAACGTGATCTGGCTGGTCATCGCCGCCTGGAACGCGTACTGGTTCTTGTGGCGCTTCGCCTACTCCGCGCAGGTGGATCAGGGCATGCTCCGCTGGCGCGCGCCGCTGCATTCTGGCGTGTTCCCGGTTCGCCAGCTGCGCCGGATACGGCCGAGCAGGATCTTCTGGAACATCGAGATCATGAAGGTCGCCGGCGAGGGAGCCGTGCTGATCTGGGCCGTGAAGGGGTTCACGGGGTTTGCCAGCGCGCTCGCCGGCCAGGCAGCAGGCCTGGACCTGCGCCTCTCCCGTCAAGCCCGGCTGGCCGAACGGCTACCGGTGCCGTCCAACTTCCACGCTCGCGGCCCGGGCGTCGGCACATGTGATCGCACTGGTCGTTGACGGCCTCGGGGCGCGCGGCTGATCCGGCACTCCCGATCGGCTGGCGCGGGACCCACCGCCAGCTCCCTGCCGAGCTGACGGTGAGGTCTCGCTACCGGTTGGTACGAAGCCCCCCTTCCACCCAGTTCACGGTGACGCCGTCGACCTGGGTCCCCCCTCTTTGCACGGGCTCCTCCATCCCGGGTGAGCGCACTCTACCTGAACGCGCCAAAGTCGTCAAACGCCCGACGTCCTGGTCGCCGACGGGCGCCGGGGCGGCCACCTCAGTGGTCGCGATCAGACGATCGAGAAGCACGAACGCACTGTCCCGCAACTGCTCGGCTGCGCGCCACAGGTCTGGCTGCACCGGCTCGGCAACCCGCCAGGCAGCAGTGCGGGCCAGGACGCGGGCGGCCTCCCAGTGACGGCGAGCGCGGGAGCCGCGAGCGGAGTCCGCCGCGTCCCTGCCCGCGATGCAGGCTGCGGTGACGCCGGCGACGGCGAGCGCGCTGCTGACGCGCGACGCGGTGAGATGGTCGTCGACCGGACGGACGTAGGCGTGGCCGTTGGCGTCGAGAGCGCGGTTGGCGGCATCGAGAGCCCCTGCGCGGCCAGTGACGATTGAGAAGGCCAGGTCCGGCCGCCCTGCGGCGACGAGCCACACAGGGACTGCGGTGGCGATCGTCCAGTCCCACAGCATCTGGCTGCGCACGGCTTCCTGCTCCACAGTGCCGCGCGTGCCGATCATCCTCGCAGCGAGAGGGCCCATGCGCTGGCGATATGCCGGGGCCAGGGCATCGTTGAACGGGCGGCTGAACGCCGCGATCACCGGGGAGGCGGACCGCGGGTGATCGCTGTGCCTCTCGCCGGCCATCCAGGCGACCAGCTCCATCGCGCAGACGCCGTCCTGGGGTCGTCTGTGCCGGCCCCTCTGCAGGCGGACGATCTCGGCGAGCTCCCGGGTCGGCAGCCTGGCCATCTCCGGTCCTCTATGACGTGCTTCACCGGCGGCCATAGTGTGCGTCAGCAGGCGTGCCCGCGTCCACGCGACCGTCTGGCGCGCTTCGTCGGCGGCACGGTCGCTGCGGATGGTGCAATCATGCGCGCCGGCGGTGGCAGGGCCATGATTGGGACCGGGCTACACTCGGCACAGTCCAGCGCGCACCGACGTATGGGGGCCGATCCAACCGAGGATGAAGGCGACTGACACAGGCGACCCGGAATACTTCCATCGCGTCGTGGACTGCCAGTGGGCCTGTCCGGCCCACACCGATGTGCCCGAGTACATCCGGCTGATCGCCATGGGGAGGTACACGGACGCCTACATGGTCAACCGGGAGTCCAACGTGTTCCCCGCGATCCTCGGGCGGACCTGCGACCGTCCCTGCGAGCCGGCCTGCCGGCGGGAGCGTGTCGACGGCACCCCGGTGGCCATCTGCCGCCTCAAGCGGGTGGCCGCCGACCTCCGGGGGGACATCGCCGAGCGGCTGCCGGTGATCCCGAGCGTCAGGAACGGGCGGCGAATTGCCTGTGTCGGCGCCGGCCCGGCCTCGCTCACGGTCGCCAACGACCTTCTCCCGCTCGGCTACGAGGTGGTGATGTTCGAGCAGCACGCCACCCCGGGGGGCCTGATGCGCACCAACATCCCCTCGTTCCGCCTGCCCGCCCGCGTCCTCGACGAGGAGGTGGACGTGATCCTCGACATGGGCGTCGACGTCCGGTACGGGACACCGATCAGCAGCCTGCGCGCGCTTCTCGGCCAGGGCTTCGACGCCGTGTTCATCGGTAGTGGGGCACCGCGTGGCAAGGAGCTCGAGCTGCCCGGGCGCCACGAGACGGACCGCATCCACATCGGCATCGACTGGTTGCAGTCGATCGCTTTCGGCCACATCGACTCGATCGGCGACCGTGTGCTGATCATCGGGGTGGGGAACACCGCGATGGACTGCTGCCGCTCATCGCTCCGCCTCGGCGGCAAGGACATCCGAGTGATGGCACGGCGCCCGCGCCCCTTCTTCAAGGCGTCGAGCTGGGAGCTCGAGGACGCCGAGGAGGAGGGCGTCCAGATCATCGTCAACCACGCGCCGAAGCGCTTCGTCGTCGAGGACGGACGGCTGGTGGGGATGGAGTTCGATCGACTGGAGTGGGACGCCGACGCACGGACGTCGACGGTGCTCGACACCGTCTTCCTTCCCTGCGACGACGTTATCCTCGCCATCGGCCAGGACAATGCGTTCCCGTGGATCGAGCGCGACCTGGGCATGGATTTCGACGGCGACGTCCCCGTCGTCGATGCGACGACGATGCAGTCCACCCTTCCCGGGGTGTTCTTCGGCGGTGACTCCGCTTTCGGGCCGAAGAACATCATCTGGGCCGTCGAGCACGCCCACCAGGCCGCAATCTCGATCCACAAACACTGCGAGGGCGACGTCGTCAGCGAACGGCCGCCGGTGATGATGAACCTGATGACCCAGGCGATGGGGCTCGGGCAATGGAGCTACCACAACGACTACAACCCATCGAGCCGGCAGAAGATGAGCCACGTCGAGCTCACGCGCAGGTTCGAGCAGCTCGACGTCGAGGTGGAGTTGGGCTTCACCGCCGAGCAGACCGCGCGCGAGGTGCAGCGCTGCCTCAACTGCGACATCCAGACAGTGTTCTCCGCGCCGCTGTGCATCGAATGCGACGCGTGCATCGACGTGTGCCCCGTGCAGTGCCTGACCATCACGACCGACGGAGACGAGGCATCCGTTCGTGAGCGTCTCTCCACGCCGGCCGTCAACCCCGCGCAGGCACTCTTCGCCTCGGCCGCCCTGCCGCAGACCGGCCGGCTGATGATGAAGGACGAAGATCTCTGCGTCCACTGCGGCCTCTGTGCCGAGCGCTGCCCCACCGCTGCGTGGGACATGGAGAAGTTCACGCTCCTTCTTCCCTTGGCGGGCGCTCCTGTCCCGGCGGGGGCTCACTGATGGTGCTCGACCGGGTCATCCCGAAGACCGCGAGTGACGGCAGCAGCCGGGTCAACGACATCGCGATCAAGCTCGCCAACGTCAACGGCACGGGCTCGTCGAGCGCCAGCAACCTGTTGATGCAGGCGTTCTTCCGCATGGGCATCCCGGTGTCCGGGAAAAACCTGTTCCCGTCCAACATCCAGGGGCTGCCCACCTGGTATGAGATCAGGGTCAATGGTTCCGGCCACACTGCCCGGGCGCGCGACTACGACCTGATGGTGGCCATGAACACCAACACGTATGCGGCAGACATCGGCGAGGTGCGCTCCGACGGTTACGTGGTCTGGGACGCGACCTGGCCGATCGACCCCGCCTTGGTGAGGAGCGATGTCACCTACCTCGGAGTACCGGTTGCCCGGATGTGCACCGAGAACTTCCGCAGTCCCCGCGAGCGCACCCTGATGCAGAACATCGTGTCCGCCGGAACGCTCGTCGCGCTGCTGGACATCGACCTCGACACCGTTTCCAACCTGTTGGCCGACAAGTTCGCCGGCAAGGAGCGGCTGCGGGACTCCAACCAGCGCGCTCTCATGCTCGGGTATCGGTACGCGCACGACCACTTCGACTGCCCGCTGCCGTGCCATGTCGAGGTCATGGATGGAACCGCGGATTCCATCCTCATCGACGGCAACACCGCCGCAGCCCTTGGCTGCCTCTACGCCGGTGTGACGGTTGCGGCGTGGTACCCGATCACACCATCGACATCCCTGATGGATGCGTTCACCCAGCTCTGCGCGCGCTACCGTCGCGACGGCAGGACGGGGCGCAAGAACTACCTGATCCTGCAGGCTGAGGATGAGCTGGCTGCGATCGGGATCGTGATCGGGGCCAGCTGGAACGGCGCCCGCGCCGTCACCTCAACCTCCGGCCCGGGGATCTCGCTCATGAGTGAGCTGATCGGCCTCGCGTATTACACCGAGACCCCGGTGGTGATCGTCGATGTCCAGCGCGCCGGACCCTCCACCGGCATGCCCACCCGCACCCAGCAGGGCGACATCCTGACGTGCGCCTACGCGTCGCATGGCGACACCAAGCACATCCTTCTGTTCCCGGGCAACCCCTCAGAGTGCTTCGACTTAGCGGTGCGCAGCTTCGACCTCGCCGAGCAGTTCCAGACCCCGGTGATGATGCTGTCCGATGTGGACATCGGCATGAACGACTGGATGATCCCGCGGCTGTCGTGGGATGACTCGCGCCTGCCCCAGCGTGGCCCGGTCCTCGACGCCGAGCAACTCGAAAGCCGCATCGAGGCATACCACCGCTATGCCAACCCGAACAGCGACCACGTGGCCGCGCGCACGCTTCCCGGCGTCGGCGAGAAGGGCGCGTACTTTGCGCGCGGCTCCGGGCACAACCAGTTCGGCAGCTACACCGAGTCACCAGACGAGTACCAGCAGGTGATCGACCGGCTGGCTCGCAAACATGCCGCGGCGGCCGCGCACGTGCCGCAGCCGCAGATCGAGCGCCACGGAGCCCGCGCCGCGCTGGTCACGGTCGGTGGTTGCGACCCTGCGGTCCGCGAGGCCATCGAGCTGCTCGCAGCGCAGGGACTGCCCTTCGACTACATGCGCGTCCGCAGCTTCCCGTTTGGACCAACGGTCCAGGACTTCCTCGACGACCACGACCGCATCTTCGTCGTCGAGCAGAACCGCGACGCCCAGCTTCGCTCGCTACTGGTGCTGGAGACAGCGGTGCCCAAGGACCGCCTGCGCTCGGTGCTCGCCTACGACGGGCTCCCTCTCAGCGCCGCCGAGGTTGTCGACAGTGTCCGCGCTCAGATGGAGACCTGACGTGCCGTCCATCGACAAGCCGCGCATCGAGCACCCGGGGACACGCCGCAACGGACTGGGCCTCACCATCCGCGATTACGAGGGCTCGATGTCGACGCTCTGCGCCGGCTGCGGCCACGACTCGGTGACAGCCGCGATCGTCCACGCCCTCTGGGAGAT
>CATPCA010000109.1 GCA_955652545.1 Candidatus Dormiibacterota bacterium | reverse complement strand
GTACAGATACGCTCGGCCGACCAACGTCGCTCTCGCGCCTAGCGCCACAGAGGCAACGATGTCGGCACCGCTCATGATGCCCGTGTCCAGCCAGACCTCGGTGCGGTCCCCGACGGCGTCGACGACGTCCGGGACGAGCCGAAGAGGTACGGGGGCACGGTCTAGCTGGCGCCCGCCGTGGTTGGACAGCACGATCGCGTCTGCACCGGCCTCCGCCACACGTCGGGCGTCATCGACCGTCTGGATGCCCTTGATGATCAAGGGCCCGTCCCAGAAGGATCGCAACCACTCCAGATCCGCAATCGTCATCGTCGGATCGAAGAGCTCATCAATAAGCTCGGCGACGGTGCGGTCCCATGAGCTCAGGGAGGCGAAGGAGAGCGGCGTGGTGGTCAGGAGGTTGATCCACCAGGCCGGGTGAGTGGCAGCGTCGAGCACAGTCTTAACCGTGAGCGCCGGCGGGATCGAGAAGCCGTTGCGGATGTCGCGTAGGCGCATGCCGGCCACAGGGACGTCCACAGTCAGCATGAGAGCCTCGAAGCCAGCAGCCCTGGCGCGCGTCATCAGGTCCTCGCAGGCGGTCCGGTCTTTCCAGATGTAGAGCTGGAACCACTTTCGTGCGCCAGGTGCTGCAGCGGCCACGTCCTCAATCGACGTCGTGCCCAAGGTCGACAGGGCATAGGGAATGCCGTACTTCTCGGCTACCCGAACCACTGCGCATTCGCCCTGATGGTTCATCATCCGCGTAAAACCGGTGGGGGCGAAGCAGAACGGGAGGGCCGACGAGCGGCCGAGCAACGAGGTGGTGGTGTCGACGCTGGACACATCTCGCAGGACCGAGGGAGAGAACTCCAACGTCTGGAAGAGGCTCCGCGCGCGCCGCAGGCTGATCTCCCCCTCGGCGGCGCCGTCTGTGTAATCGAAGACCGCACGTGGGGTGCGGCGGCGGGCCACCGAACGCAGATCGTCGATCGTCAAGGCCCGGTCCAGGCGGCGCCTGGTCAGGTTCAGCTCGATCGGCTTGGGGCGCAGCAGCGGCTTAAGCTCGGACCACTTTGGAATTCGACGTTCGGACACGTGAATCCTCTCAACTTCTAGGTTCCCCTTCGGCCGGGGCGGGACGAGCTTATGTTGAGTCAGGGTGCAACATGTGTGAGCGTCATGGCTGGTGCGCTCTCAAGGAGCGAGCGCAATGGTCGGTGAGGTGACGCCGTGTCTTTCAGGACGCTCCCATCGAGAGAGCTCCTCCGCGGCCCTCGCGAGCGTAGGTGAACTGGGTGGCCAGCCATCTCGATCCCGTGTGGCTTTGATGCGGCAGGGCTCACCGTAGGCCTGCAACTCATGGGTGAACCGATGAGCCAACCGCAACTCCTCCTCTTGGCAAGTTTCTTCGAGAACATCGTCCTCCAATTCGATCGGACACCCCATCCTTGTCGGAAGATCCGAAGGCTCAGTTCGCTAAGTAGCGAGTCAACCCCGTCGCCTTCATCGTCGCGCAGGAACCGGAGGGGGACGACCACCGGGGCGGTCGTGTCGGCGACCGCCCCCAGCGTTCGTCGCGCCACTCGGCGGGCGGCGCTGGTGAGCCCGGTGTTCCACGCCGGCTGGCCGCAACACGTCGCGCCTCGATGAGGTATCGGACGATGGCCATGGCGGCGGAGTAGCCGGCGCACGGCGTCCCCGATATCGGGCCGAAGCACGTCCGCCAGGCACGTGGTGATGACGGCGACCTCCTCCCCGATTGGCCTCGCTGGCGGTATCGGTTCAGCGCTCATCGTTGCACCCTGCTCCTTATCCAGCTGTCATCAACCGAGGGCGTCAGGACGGCACCATCCCCGACAGCACCGTCGATTGCAGGAAGATCAGCACACACATCAGGGCGAGGAAGAGCAGACTCCAACCCGCGACGGAGCGGAACAGCTTGCCCTCCTGGCCCTGTAGGCCGACAGCGCTGGCACCGATGGCAAGGTTCTGCGGCGAGATCATCTTGCCGAGCACGCCGCCCGAGCTGTTGGCCGCGGCCATCAGTGTCGGCGAGAGATGCGCCTGCTTCGCCGCGGTGACCTGCAGAGCACCGAAGAGCGAGTTCGAGGACGTGTCCGAGCCGGTGACCGCGACGCCGAGCCACCCGAGGACGGGTGAGAGCAGGGCGAAGACACCACCGGCACCGGCAACCCACTTGCCCAATGTGATCGTCTCGGCCGAGAGGTTCATGACATAGGCCAGGGCGAGGACACTGACGACCGTGAGGATCGCCCAGCGCAGTTGCCGGAGCGTCTGGCCGTAGGCGCGCAGCGCGGCGGGCACACCGACACGCAGAGCCACCATGGTGAGGATACCGGCGATCAGGAGCAACGTACCCGCGGCAGGGAGCCAGTTGAGCGTGAAGGTCTCGAGGCTGACCGGCTTCCCAGTGGCGCCGACGACATGGAGCCCAGGCCAGCTGAACTTCTGCGTGGTCTTGGCCAGAAAGTCGCTGATCAACCCGAGCTGCGCCAGCCCGAAGACAGCAACGATGATGAGGTAGGGCGCGTACGCCCTGGCGACGTCCGCTCGCGTGTCCCTGCGAACCGCCGCACCCGGCCCTTCCCGCAGCGCTCCGCCGCGCAGCACCGCTCCAGCAGGCCGCCCTGCACCGGCGGCCGACGACCGGAACCGCAGCGTGACGACGACCGCACCGGCGGCCACGAGCGCGGCGACGATGTCGGTGAGTTGAATGGAGATGAAGTTCGACATGACGTACTGAGCCACCGCGAAGGCCACGCCGCAAGTAAGAGCGACCCGCCATGTCTCACGCAGGCCTCGCCGACCGTCGACGATGAAGACGAGGGCCAGGGGAACAAAGACTGCCAGCAGGGGCGTCTGGCGCCCGACCATGGAGCCCACAACATGAACGGGCAGGCCAGACACGGTGGCGAGCGTGGTGATGGGCACCGCAATCGCCCCGAAGGCAACCGGCGCCGTGTTGGCGACCAGAGCCACCGCCGCCGCCTTGAAGGGCTTCAGGCCCAGGGCCACGAGCATCACCGAGGTGATGGCCACGGGGGTGCCGAATCCAGCCAGGGCCTCGAGGAGGGCACCGAAACAGAAGGCGATGATGATCGCCTGGACCCGGTGGTCATCGCTCACCCTGGCGAACGACCGTCCCAGGACGTCGAAGTGACCGGTCTTCACCGTCATTGTGTAGATCCAGATGGCGTTGACCACGATCCACATGATCGGGAAGAGCCCGAACACCGCTCCCTCGAATGCGGAATCGGCGGTCTGTCCAAACGGCATCGAGTACACCACCAGGGCGACGGCGATCGCGGTCGCCAGGGCCGCGAGTGCCGCCCAATGGGCACGGACGTTAAAGACGCCGAGGAGGAGGAAGAGGACGAGCAGGGGCAGCACAGCGAAGAGCGAGGTTTCCCCCAGTGAGTGGTTCACCGGATCGAAGACCTGCTTGAACATGGTCGCCTCCTCTCTCCTCCCCTACCGGACCCATGGGGACCTTCTCGGGCGGGGCAGCCGCCCTTTCATCCGAACGCCGAGGCCGCCACCGACCTGTCATGTCCAGCCCTTTCCAGCCTTGGCGCTCGCGCAGAAAATTGATCCGGATGGGCTCTCATGGGGTCAGACCACATATCATCACGAACCAAACCAAGCTGCTACCAGCTGACCAAGGGGAAAGGTCATCTCTTCAGAAGGGCCGACGGTCCCCTTGAGGCGCGCAGATTGTACTGCTACGCGGACGAGGTGCTGCCCAAGATGTTGGCCCCGCGCAACATCCAGGCTCTACCCGCCTGTCGCCGAGCGCGTGCTCGGCATCATGCGCGGCACCTCCCCCCGCGGGTGGGCGTCGCGTGGCCGGGCCCAGGCCACGGCTACGTTGAGATGCTCCCGGACATCGCGGCTCCGACGCTCGTGGGTGTGGGAAGCGATAGCGACTTTACCCAGGTCAGCGATACGCAGTTCATGCACGAGCGCATCAAGAACTCCACGCTGGTGATGATCGAGGGGCCGCGCACGTGCCCAACCTGGAGCGAGCACCAGAAATTCAACGGGGCGTTGCACGACTTCCTCGAATCCATCCCCGAGTCGCGATAGGACGGGCCTCCGCATGATCAACCAACTCGGGACCGTGTTCGTGACGGGGGCCAGCGTCGGGTTCGGGGCGGCGATCGTGCGACGTTTCGCAGCCGACGGCTGCCGTGTCGTCGCATCTGCTCGCAGAATCGAGGGGCTCGCCGCGCTCGCCGATCAGCTCGGCCCCGCTGTGCTCCCACTCGAGCTCGATGTGCGGGACAGGGCGGCAGTCGAGCGGGCGATCAGCGCCCTGCCGTCTGACTTCGCCGACATCGACATCCTGGTCAACAACGCCGGCCTCGCGAAGGGCCTTGAACCAGCCCAAAGGGCCGATCTCGACGACTGGGAGCAGATGATCGACACCAACTGCAAGGGTCTCCTCTACTGCACGCGTGCCGTCCTGCCGGGCATGGTGGCCCGCAGCCGAGGCCACGTGATCAACTTGGGGTCGGTCGCGGGCTCCTATCCCTATCCCGGCGGCAACACCTACGGGGCCACCAAGGCATTTGTGCACCAGTTCAGCCTGAACCTGCGCAGCGACGTGCACGGTACCGGCGTGCGGGTCACCTGCATCGAGCCCGGCCTGAGTGGGGGCACAGAGTTCTCC
>CATPCA010000108.1 GCA_955652545.1 Candidatus Dormiibacterota bacterium | reverse complement strand
TGCGCGACGGTGCGATTGCCCGCGCGGCGGCTGAGGACGGCGGCGGCGAGCAGGCTCGAGCCGCCCGCGTTGGCCAGGGCGTGGACGAGGCCGAGCCGCCTTTCCGGTCCCACCGTGTCGGCCCAGTCCGAGAGCCCGGTCACGGCGGTCGGCGCCACGGCGAGCAGGCCGAACACCGTCAGCGCATTGGTCGCGTCGTCAGCTCGCTTGCCGCCGACGAGGTCGAGCACGCCGGCGGCGGTGAACAGGCCGATGGGCACGTCGGTGAGCACCGGGTGCAGCGGATGCCCCAGCCAGGTTCCGCTCAGCGCGCTCTTGACGGCACCGCCACCGGTGAGCCGCGTGACCACGCCACCCAGCCACTCGCCGAGCGGGTCGAGGTACTCGATGGCCTCGAGTGGCCGAACCAGGTCACGCAGTCCCATGGGCTTCCTCGGTGACGTCGATCGCGGTCAACGGGCAGATTGTGCTCTGCTGGTACCGTGGGTCGGGAGGGCGGAACGGGCGCCGGTGGGTGCCAGCCCGGCGTCGACGTGGGGGATGCAAGTTGCCACCCAGGCATGGACCGTGAAGGCCGAACGACCTGATTCCTGCCGGCTGGCGGCGTGGATGGCGCTCCTCGATGCCCACAGCCGGCTGACCTCGCGGCTCGAGGCCGACCTGGAGCGCAGCCACGGGCTCAGCCTGGCGCAGTACGAGGTTCTGTATCGCCTCCAGGACGCGCCCGGTCGGCGGCTGCGCCTCAATGAGCTGACCTCGCACGCTCGCATGACCAAGAGCGGGGTTAGCCGGCTGGTCGATCGCATGCAGTCGAGCGGCCTGCTCCGCACCGAACGCTGTCCTTCGGACCGCCGCGGCGCGTTCGCGGTGCTGACCGCCGAGGGGGAAGCCCTCTTCGCGCGGGCTAGGGCGCTTCACCTGCGCGGCGTCCAGGACAACTTTGGACGCCACCTCGACGATGAGGAGGCGGCGGCCCTTCGAGTGGCGCTGGAACGCGTCCGTGACGCGCTCCCGGGACCCGGCTGCCACCCCGCCGCCGGCGCCGCGACACCCGTCGTCAGCCGTGGAGCGCGGCCAGGGCGGGAGTCCTGACGACCAACGCGGCCCCGCAATGGGGGCAGAAGCCGGCGGCCTCGACGCGCCGTCCGCAATGGTGGCACACCACCTCGCGCAGGCCATGCTCTGTGGCCTCCTCGAGCACCGCTGCATGGATCAGCAGGCGGATGGCGACCAGCACCGCTCCGACCACCAGCGCCTGCCAGAGAAGCACGAACAGCGGGCTCAGCCCGGCGTCGTCGAGCACCTCACTGCCGGCGGTGAACCCGATGTCCGCGATCACCGCGAGCGGCAGGCCGGCGGCGCGCAACGCGGCGTCGCGGCCACCGCGGGGTCGCCAGAGCGACGCGGCGACCAGGCCTGTGCAGGAGCCGTGGAGGAGCGGGATCAGCAGGGCGGCGCTGAACAGGGTGAACACCCAGTTGGCCGGGTCGGTCCGGAGCGGTGTGCCGCCGAGCCCCCCGACAAGGTTGACGAGCGTCTGGGCGAGCGCGTAGCCCGCACCCGCCGCCACGCCCAGGACGAGCCCGTCAAGCGTGTGGGGAAAACGCGAGCGCAGCAGCAGCAGCGGGGCCAGCGGCTTGAGCAGCTCGGCAACCACGGCCACGCCGCAGGTGAGCACGATCACACCACCCGCCCCGAGCCCGCTGCCGAGGCTGTCGGCCGCCGCGGTCACCGCCACCCCCAGTGCCGCCCCGGCGACGACGGTCCCGAGCAGCACCAGCAGCGGCTCGCGCGTGAAGATCTCGACCTCGCGCAGGTAGGAGATGTACAGCGCGGGGACGATGAACGCCGCCACCCAGATGGCCACGATCACCAGCCCGGTGGCCGCCAGCAGCGCCACGACGGCGACGCCGGCGAGCAGCGCCCAGCGAAAGAGGTGCGCGCGCGAGTGCGCCAAACGGGGCAGGAGGGTCGAGAAAACCGACGGGGTTGTGACGTGTTCGCCGGGTCGGAGCACGAAGTCGTGCAGCCGTCCCGGTCCACGGCTGCGGTGCGCCCCACACTGGGTGCAGTACTCGCCGTCGGGCACCTCGGCACCACAGTGCTGGCAGGTCACGGCTCGCATACTACGTCGCCACGCGCGATGTGCCGCCACAGATCCGCCTCGGCGGAGGACACAATGCAGCCGTGGTGCCCACCAACGACAACCAGCTCCGAGTCGAGGAGGACGAGCGGGCGGAGCTGCTCAGCGACATGCGTTACGACGTGTTGCTGGCCCTCGGAGCCGATGACGCGGCGCCGACATTCACCTCGCAGACCAGCGTTGATTTCCGCTGCAGCAGGGACGGCGCCGACACCTTCGTCAACCTCACCGCAGCGCGCGTCCGCAGTGTCGGGCTCAACTCCCGTGAGCTGACCGCGGACGAGCACGCTTTCAACGGTCGCCGCCTGCGCCTGCCCGGTCTGCGTGACGGTGACAATCACCTCGTGGTCACCGCGGACTGCGCCTACGACCGCAGCGGCGTCGGCCTGCACCGCTTTCGCGACCCCATCGACGCCACCGTGTAC
>CATPCA010000107.1 GCA_955652545.1 Candidatus Dormiibacterota bacterium | reverse complement strand
CTGGACACCGGTGATACCCCACAGCATGACGTTGCCCTGCCGGTCGGCCTGCTGCGCGTGGATGATGGCCACGTCCGGGTTGAGCGCAGCGACCGCCGTCAGCTGCTCACCGGTGAACGGGCAGATGATCGGCGCGAGTGTCGGAGTGTGCGCCAGCAGGTCGGTGCCCGCGTAGCCGCGCACGACAGCGAAGGGGAGTCGCGACGCTCCGGCAACGTAGCGATTGGCCATGCCGGCGTGACTGTGTTCCTCGATTCTCAAGGGGTGCGGCCAGTCATGTTCGACAGCGTCACGGAACCTGTGCAGCGAACCGACGCCGGGGTTGCCGCCCCAGGAGAACACCAGCGCGTCGGCGACGCCCATGCCGATCATCTGGTCAAAGATAACGTCCGGGGTGAGGCGGACCAGTGTGAGGTGACGTCGCTGCTGGCGGATGATCTCGTGGCCGGCGGCGAACGGGATCAGGTGGGTGAACCCCTCGAGCGCAACGGTGTCACCGTCACGAACAAGGTGACCGACAGCCTCGCGCAGAGTAGTCAGCTCGGCCATGTCAAGCGGTGGGACCACCATCGCGCGGGTACCACGCGGGCAGGTTCGCGTCCACGTTGACCCAGACCGACTTCGGTTGGGTGTACTCGTGCATGGCCTCGAAGCCCATCTCGCGCCCGTACCCGGAGGCGCCGACACCGCCGAATGGGGAGGCCGGCGACACGCGCTTGTAGGCATTGATCCACACCATGCCGGTTTTCAGCGCAGCCGCCACCCGGTGCGCTCGCGACACATCCCGCGTCCAGAGCCCACCGCCGAGACCGTAGTCGCCGGCGTTGGCGACGCGCAGCGCTTCAGCCTCGTCCGCAAATGTGGTCACGCTGACGAACGGTCCGAAGACCTCTTCGCGGTTGACCCGGGCGTCGGCCGCGGCGCGCACCACCGTCGGCCGGATGTAGTAGCCGTTGGCGAGCGTTTCATCGCTGGGTGCTGAACCCCCACAGAGGATCTCACCACCCTCCTGTCTGGCGGCAGCGACGTACTCGAGGACGCGGTCGCGGTGCATGGCAGATGTCAGAGGCCCCATCTCCGTTTGCGGATCGAGCGGGTCGCCGACGCGAATGGACTCGGCGAGGGTGAGGAAACGCGCGAGGAACTCGTCGGCGACGCGCTCGTGGATGATCAGTCGCGATCCGGCGATGCACGCCTGGCCCTGGTTGTGGAAGATGGCGAATGCTGAACCGTTCACCGCGGCGGCGATGTCGGCATCCTCGAAGACGATGTTGGCGCCCTTGCCGCCGAGCTCGAGCTGAAGACGCTTGAGTGTGGCGGCGCTGCCCTCGACGAGGCGGCGACCCACCGCTGTCGAGCCGGTGAAGCTCACCTTGGCGATCCCGGGATGGGTGACGATCCTCCACCCCGCCGTCGCGCCAAACCCGGGGACGATGTTGACAACACCGTCGGGCAAACCCGCCTCCGCCAGGAGCTCGCCGACGCGCAGTGTGGTCAGCGGGGTCAGCTCACTCGGCTTGAGCACGACGGTGTTCCCCGCCGCCAGCGCCGGACCGAGCTTCCAGCTGGTGAACATCAGCGGAAAGTTCCAGGGCACGATCTGGCCGACCACACCGATGGGTTCGCGCAGCAGGTAGTTGAGAAACCCGCGCTCCACGGGGATCACGGAACCCTCGTGCTTGTCCGCCATGCCACCGAAGTAGCGGAACGTCGCCGCCGTTCTGGGCACATCGAGGCGGGTGGTGTCGCGGATCGGATGGCCAGTGTCGAGGGACTCCAGCATCGCCAGCTCCGCGGCGTTGGCCTCGATGGCATCGGCGACGCGAAGCAGGATTCGGCCTCGCTCTGCTGCCGCCATGGCCGCCCACGCCGGCAGCGCGGCGCGCGCGGCGACGACGGCGCGATCGACGTCCTCCTCGCGAGCCTCAGCGACGCGAGTGATGAGCGAGCCATCGTGGGGGTCGAGAACCTCGACCTCGCCCCCGGCAACGGCATCGACCCACTGCCCGCCGATGAACAACCGCGTGCGCAGGGCGGCCGTGTCGATGCGACTGTGGCGACCCGCGGTGGTCTCGATCATTGCCCCGGCGTCAGAAGTCGATCGGATGGCTGGGCACCGCCCCGCTGGCAAACAGCGCCGGGAGGCCGGGGTCGTTGTTCTCCCACACCAGCAGCATCGACCGCTTCGGCGAGTAGCCCTGGTGGCGAATGTTGGCGGGCATCGCCGCAACGTCGCCGGCCTTCATGACCACGCGCGACCGCGCCGCACCGCTGTCGCGGTCCTCGACGGCCCACTCGATCTCATCGCTCAGTTGCACGAACCATTCGACCCGGTCGTTGCCGTGGATGATCGGCAGGATGTACTCCTCGGTGGTGGGGCAGGCGAGGCTGTCCTTGCAGACGCTCACCACCGACGGGTTCCAGGTGACGTTCGATCGCGACAGGTAGGCGAAGAGGTTGAACGCCTTGACCTCATCCTCGAAGCCCACCTCCGGCTCGACCTCGGGGCTGTCCTGGGGGACGTCGG
>CATPCA010000106.1 GCA_955652545.1 Candidatus Dormiibacterota bacterium | reverse complement strand
CGCTGGAGCCGCGGGCACGGCCCCGTGCGTCGATCAGCGTCCCCGCAGGCTGCGCTCGACGCCGGCCAGGATCGCGCCTTGGCTGAGGTCGTACAGCCCGAGGTACTCGCCGCCGGAACGCTCGGCCAGGTCGAGACAGGCGTTGAAACCATAGCCCCCGCTGAACAGCGGCGACCGTGCTGATGAACGGCTGGGAGCGGCGACCCCGACACGGGGCAGCGGGGTGGCGGCGATGTGGTCGCGCGCTGAGTCGATGACCAGCATGCGCACGTGCTCGTTGCCGATCTGCGCCGCCAGCCGTTGCGCCTCGAGCAGCGGTTCCTCGCCGAACAGCGAGATGTTGCCCCGGCCGTCGCTGATGAGCACGATCAGCGGGTACACAGACGACTCGCGCAGCCGCTCCGTGCGCACCACCCTGAGCCCGGCGACGAGGCCGTGGGTGAGTGGCGTCGTGCCTCCCACCGCCAGCCGCTGCAGCCGCTCCTCGGCGAGGTCGACACTGGAGGTTGGTTGCAGCACCACGCGCGCGCTGCGTCCCGAGAAGACGACGAGCGACACCTTGTCGCGGCGGACGTAGGCGTCGCGCAGCAGCGACAACACCGCGCCCTTGGTGGCCTGCATGCGCTGCTCGGCGTCCATCGACGCGCTGGCGTCGACGACGAACACGATCAACGTGCCGGTACGGCGCCGACGCACCTTCTGCCTGAGGTCCTGGCGCTCGAGGTGCAGCGCCGGCGCATCCACGATCCCCGCCGCGGCAGCCTCGCTGCGACGGCGCCGCTGGTGTGGCGCGGCGGCACGCACCGTGGCGTCGAAAGCGACGTCAGTCGTGTGCTCGGTCTGCACCGCGCGCACGTAGCGTCCGCGACGGTCCTTGCTGCGCGCCTGGCTGCGCTTGCCGGTCGCCTTGCGGGTGCGCCGGTCGCGTGGCAGGCTGATCTTGCGGACCGGGAAGAGGTCACCCGCAAACAGTTGAGGCTGCGCCGACGACGCTGATTCCGCAGCGCGAGCTTCGTCGCCTCGCGACGAGCCGGTGCCCTCATCCGCCGCGGACATCGACTCCTGCGGCACCTCCGATTCCTCGGCCTGCTGCGCAGCCTCCGAGTCGGCGGCGGCTTCGGCGTCGCGGCGCAGCTCCTCCAAGCGCTCGGCCGCCGACTCGGTGGGCGACGTGGTGGCGCTGCTGCTTTCCTGCGAGGGGCGGTCGCGGCGGCGATGGGCCAGGGCCAGCTCCGCCGCTGTGATGACGTCTTCGGCGGTCACCGACAGAGCGTCGACGGCTGTGACGGGGTCGGTGCTGCCGGCGGCGACGAGTGCCTCAGCCTCGCGCCAGGCACACACCGTCTGTGCGGTCCTGCTGATGACGATGTCGGCGCGGTGACCGACTGCGCCCGCGTCCACGCAGATCAAGGCGATGAACTGTCGCATCGCTGCGGGGAGGCGCACCAGCGGCAGGAGCTCGGTGGCGCGCGCGATGGTGGCGCGGAGTCGTCGCTGCGCGGCGTTCTCGTCGACGGATCGCGGCGCGCCCTCGCGAGAGGCGCGCTCCATCACGCGCACCCGGTCACCGAGGCCCTGGAGGCCGCCGACGTCGACACAGAGCCCGAAGCGGTCGAGGAGCTGTGGACGCAACTCGCCCTCCTCGGGGTTCATGGTGCCCACCAACATGAGCCGGGCCGGGTGCGACAGCGACACGCCCTCACGCTCGACGGTGTTGACGCCCATCGCGGCCGCGTCGAGCAGGACGTCAACGAGGTGATCGTCAAGCAGGTTGACCTCGTCGACGTAGAGCAGGTTGCGGTTGGCCGCGGCCAACAGGCCGGGCTCGAAGCGGCGCTCGCCCCGCTTGATCGCGGCCTCGACGTCGATGCTGCCGACCACCCGGTCCTCGCTGGCGTTCACAGGCAGCTCCACCAGGGTCATCCGGCGCGACTCGCTGTGCAGGGTCTCGCCCGCGTCAGCGCGCGCGCGGCACTCGTCGCAGAGAAGCCCCGGCGCCCCGGGGTCACAGTGGAATCGACAGCCTGCCACCACCTCGACGTCGGGGAGGAGCTCGGTGAGACCTCGAACGGCGGTCGACTTGGCCGTGCCCTTCTGACCGCGGATGAGCACGCCGCCGATCGCCGGGTTGACCGCGTTGAGCAGCAGCGCACGCTTCATCGCGTCCTGCCCCACCAGGGCGCTGAACGGCATCACCCCGGCTCGTCCCTTCATCGGTCCCATTCTTGCAGGGTCAGCAATTCTGCTCGAGCCGGTACTCGAAGGCGTCACCCGGGGTGACCACGAGCAGATCACCGTTGCCAAGCTTGAAGATGTGCCAGTTGCCCGAATGGTCGATCTCGGCACCGGCCGGGGTGGCCGGATGGCCCTCTCGGCGCACCTGCACGTGGACGCCGCCGAGATAGCCGACCACCGCCGGCGCATCGTTCGGGTATTGGACGGTGATGGCGCAAACACCGGGCGCTGTCGTCTGGAAGCTCAGCAGCGCCGTGTCGGGGTGGGCTGCGACCCAGGCGGGCTGGGTGGTGGTGTCGCCGCACCCTGACAGCACCACCAACACCGTGATGGCCGCAGCGGCGACGAGCCCCCGCGCACCGCCGGCGCCGGGGCGTCGCCGTGACCCGCGGTCGCGTCTCACCGGCGTAGGTCGGCGGTCACCGCCCGCACCTGCTCGACGTCGAGGACGGCCGTTGCGCGCAGTCGGGGGTGATCGACGACCACGGCGACGGTGCCACCGTCGAGCAGCATTCGACGCTGCGCATCGTCGAACGCGAACAGGAGGTGCCAGCCTCCGCCGCCGCTCTCCGCGCCGTCGGAGCGCCCGCTGACGAGGTCCCCGCCGAGGTCGAGCGACACCGCCGTGCCCAGGTCACCGAGCTCGGCGAGCCGGTCCGCGAGGGCGGCGGGGTCGGCGATGTCCATGTACAGCGTCGCCGCCAGCTCGTGGTCGTCGGGAAGCACGCCGGCGAAGGCGGCGGTCTCGGCGTCGATCCGCTGCTGGTCGCCGACCCGCTCTGCACGAAGCAGCTCCTCGAGCGACGCGCGAACCCTCTCACGGCTCTCGAAGACGAGAACGAGCTCGCCGCCGAGGTTGACGCGGCGGCCCGGCGCCGTCTCGGCGAGACGAGCCCTGCTGCCGGCGCGCTCGGCCTCGTAGGCGGCGCCGGTGCGCACCTCGCCGGGCTCCAGCCGATCGGCGGCGTTCATGGGCCGACCGCCGCGGCGCGGCGCAGCACGCCGAGGTGCACGTTCTCGGCGACGACCAGCGACTCGAACCATTCGGCGGCGTCGCTGCTGCCGGCGCCGCGCGCCGCCGCGGCGAGCTCGCCGTAGCGCTCGACCGCCGCCTCCTCCCCCTCGACGACCGCGGCGAGATCGCCCGCGGCGTCGCCCCCGCCGGCCAGCGGGTCGCCGCTCTCCTCGAGGAGCTCGAGGTGTCCGAATGCCTGGCTGATCTTGCCCTCGGCGACGGAGCGCAGCACCGCCGCGATGTCGGCGCGACCCTCGACGTCGGCGCGACGCGCGTAGAAGAGGCAGCGCAGCACGCTCTCTGCCTCGCGGCCAAATGCCTCCCGAAGCAGGGTGCCGACGTCGGCGCGTTTGGCGGGCACGCTCGATCCTCTCTGTCATCTGCTTGTCCCGGTGCGGCGAGGGTACCCGTTCGGGCCGGCACGGTAAATCCGACCATTTCGGTATGCTTTTGCGCCTGATGGCCAACGTGCCCTTCGACCGCAGCGCCCTCAAGGTCGGCCAGGTGATCCTGATCGGCGGGCTGGT
>CATPCA010000105.1 GCA_955652545.1 Candidatus Dormiibacterota bacterium | reverse complement strand
CTGCAGCCTCCGTACAGCCTCTTCCATCGCGATATCGAGGCGGAGGTGCTGCCCTACGCGAAATCGCATGACGTCGGGGTGCTCGTGTATGGGCCGCTGGCACATGGTCTGCTCAGTGGGCATCTCCGCGCCGACACGCGATTCGCACCGGATGACTGGCGCTCCCACAGCCCAGACTTCCACGGCGACGCGTTGACGGCCAACCTGCGCGTTGTGGCAGCCCTTGACCAGCTGGCGAACGACGAGCTCGGCGTTCCGGTCAACCAGCTCGCCGTCGCCTGGGCCTTGGCAAATCCGGCGGTGCACGTGGCGATCATCGGGACCCGCAACGCCGATCATGTTGACGACGCCGTCGCCGCTGCAGGTTTGGACCTCAGTGCCGACGTGCTGCGCCGTATCGACGAGATCGCACACGATGCCGTGCGTATCGCTGGCCCACGGCCGGAGGCGATGTGATGACGACCGTGGCGATCCTCGGCACCGGCAAGATGGGTGGCGCGATGGCACGCCGCCTCGCGTCCTCCGGTTTCGACGTGACGCTGTGGAATCGCACGCCTGCGAAGGCAGAGGAATTGCACGCCGGCAGGGTCGCCGCCACCCCGGTGGAGGCGGCTCGCGATGCCGACCTTGTCATCAGCAGCCTGACGAATGACGCCGCTGTCCGCGATGTGTACCTTGGCGAGGATGGGGTGTTGGGCAGCGCCGCCGGCAAGCTGCTCGTCGACACAAGTACGGCAGGGCCGCAGGTTGCGGAGGAGCTGGGTCGCGAGGCGGAGGCCAGAGGCGCACGTCTACTCGAGGCGCCAGTGGTCGGCAGCGTGCCGGCAGTGGAGAGTGGAAAGCTGCTGATCCTCGCCGGTGGAGATCGCGCCGACCTCGAACAGGCTCGTCCGGTGCTCGAACAGCTTGGTGACGTCCACTACGTTGGCGAGCGGGCGAATGCGCAGCGGTTGAAGCTCATCGCCAACAGCATGCTGGGCATCACCACCGCCGCTGCCGCTGAGCTGCTCGCCGCTGGGGCGGCTGTCGGGCTCAACCGCGAGCAGGTCTTTTCGATCCTGGTTCGCTTCGCGCCGGGCCTCGCCGCCCGAGAGCGCGGCTTCCTGCATGACCAGCACACGCCGACCATGTTCGCGGTCCGCGACCTGGTCAAGGATCTTGACCTCGGCCTGCGTGCGTACGGCGAGGCAGGCATTGCCACGCCGCTGACGCGGCAGGCTCACGAGCTGTTCGCGGGCGCCATGGGCGACTCGGCGGACCTCGACATCTCTGCCGTCGGACGCCGTGACACATGAGCGCCCTGCCGTGCGCCCTTTCCCAGAGCCTCTTCCAAATCAGCGAACCTAGCCGGAGGGACTGGGCGGCCCGAAGGCCACCCAACCCACAAGAGTTGGCTTAGCGGGACGCGACCGCTGCGACTTCCTTCCAGGTTGACTCCAGGGCTGACACGTTCTCCGCACCGAACACCAGACGGGTGTCGGTGGCGAGGTATGCGGTTGTGAGGTTGATGCCGGCGTCGGCGAAACGGCGCGTGACCTTGGCCAGCATGCCGGGGCGATCCTCGACGCGCTCGACGATGACCTCGGTCTCGCGGGTGACCTTGTAGCCGACCTTGCTGATGGCGCGGGTGGTTGCCGCCTTGTCCGTGGTCAGTAGGTGGAAGATGACACTTCCGTTGTGCTCGAGAGCGCACAGACCCTCGATGTTGATGTTCTCGCGGCTCATCTCCTCCGCAAGAGTGGCAAGGCTGCCCTTGGTGTGCGGTACGGCGATCGTGAAGTCATATGCGCGCATGACTGTCCTCCTATCTTGGCGCCGAGACTAATCCCAGCTGGCCTCCAACCCACGGTGCGCGTCGAGGTCGCGAAATGCAACCGCAGCGAAGGCCGCATTGTCGTCGGGCGACGCGCGCCCGTCGAAACCCTTGGCGCTCCAGACATCGACGATGTCCTCGCCAATCCCGCCCGCGATGACGAGGCACTCGCGCAACGGACCTCGCAGTCGTGAGCCATACCTTGGAAATACTGTTCCTCATTCGTATTCGAGGAACGGTACTCGCCTGAATATCCACGCAGCACAGAGCGGCGTTTTTTGATCTCTGCTTTCCCGCCGCGGACCCTCTCAATCGCAGACAATCTTGGAGCTGAGACGCCGCGATACAAGGTGCGTGCTGCATGGTAACCAGGTAGCGCGCGCTGCTCAAGCGCTTGCCCGCGTGCGTCGTCTCGGCCCTAGCCGACCAACGGGGTTCGGCTTTCTTCTGCTACCTCGGCGTCGTCGGAGATCGCACGCAGCCACTTGGCTGGCGGATACATCGCAACAACATCGCCCGACAGGGCGTCCTGGACCAGCAGGCCGCTGTCGTCCTTGGTGGTGAACACCAGGTTGCCTTTGATGTGATCTATCCGGCCGCTCGCTGTCATCACTTTCACGCCTGGCATATCGCGTGCTCCTTTCGACCCTCGGCAGGTCACGTAGTTGAACATCTGTTCGGCGGTTCCAACCCTACTACGGCGACAGGCGCGTTTCAACGGGACTGGTGCAGCCTTGACCGGCGCCCGTCGGGTCGCCAAGTACGATGCCCTACTACGGTTATAGGAGCTGGTTGACCAGGGCCTCGATCTGCGTCAGCGACGCTGGCGTATCTGTAGCGACGATCGCCACGATCGTCGAGCCTTTCGTCGCCACAACGCCCTCGTTGTCCTTTCCACCGCCCAGAGCTTGCGAGAAGGAACGAGCCTCGTCTCCAACCCCCGACACGCTCTTGAATCCTACCGGGAACTTGCCGCTGAACTGCGCGATGTAGGACGGACTGATGTTCGCGATCAGCTCGATGAGAACGTTGTCGGACACGCCCCGGTACTCGCACGCCAAGGCCGTCGCGCCGGCTGGAAAGGGTGTTGACCCACTGCCGGTGATAACAGTGGCGTTCGGGAGGGTTATCCCCAGGGCAGTTCCTATCATGGTTCCGGCGGGGCACGTGGCCGATGCCACGGCCGCCGCCGGCGTCAAGACTGGCGCTGCGGTGGCCGATGGCGACCCGGTGCTGGAACTTCCGCAGGCTGCGAGGGCCGCTACCAGCTTGTCGAAGCCGCCGGGCTCGCTGTGGACGTCCACGTGCAGGCGGTTCTTGCCGGACTTGCCCTCGGGCACGTCCTGGAAGAGAAGCCGTCGCACGTGTCCGACGCCGCTGGTCTTGTCGAACGGGTCGTCAGGATGGCGGATCGCGGCGTAGCCGCGGAAGGTCTTGTGGCCGTGGTGCTCGACGACCGCTT
>CATPCA010000104.1 GCA_955652545.1 Candidatus Dormiibacterota bacterium | reverse complement strand
GCGGCCTCGGTGGCGCTCACCGCCGGGGTGATGCCGGCTTCGCTGAGCACCGCCCGCCCTTCCTCTTCGCGCGTGCCCGTCATGCGCACGACCAACGGCTTGGTGATCTTCAACTGGTCGCGCGCAGCGATGACCCCGCGGGCAACCTCGTCACCGCGAGTGATGCCACCGAAGATGTTGATGAACACGCCGCGCACCTTGGGATCGAGCAGCACCATCTCCAGCGCGTTGCGCACCTTCTCCGCGCTGGCGCCGCCGCCGACGTCGAGGAAGTCGGCCGGCTCGCCGCCCTGCTGTTTGACGAGGTCGAGTGTGTTCATGACCAGCCCGGCGCCGTTGCCGATCACCCCGATGTCGCCATCGAGGTGCACGTAGGTCAGTCCGCGGCGTGCCGCCTCCACCTCGTAGGGGTCGTCGCCCGTCTTACCGTCGTCGCCGGTGGCGTCCCTGGCCAGCTCCTCAGCGAGCTCGGCGTGACGGTAGTGGGCGTTCTCGTCGATCTCGAGCTTGCCGTCGGCGGCGACGAACCGGCCCTCCGGCGTCAGCACCAGCGGGTTGATCTCGCACGTCATCGCGTCGAGCGACACGGTCACCGAGTAGAGCTTCTGGGTCAGCGCCACAAGTTGCGCCGCCAGCTTGGCCGCGCCGGCCCGGGGTTGCGGGGCCTGGCGCAGGGCGTCGAACACCATCTGGCGGATCTCAAAAGGTTGCGGGCCCATGAAGGGATCCGGCCACAACGTGGCGATCTTCTCCGGCGCATCCTCGGCCACCTGTTCGATCTCCATGCCGCCAGCTGCGGAGAAGATGATCGCCACGCGCCGGCGGTCGCGGTCGAGAGTGGCGCCGAGATAGAACTCGCTGCCGATCGAGAGCGCGGTCTCGCACCACACACTGCGCACGGGGTAGCCGCGAATGTCCATGGCGAGGATGCGCGCAGCCTCTTGCTCGGCCTCCTCGGGCGTGTCCACGACCGCGATCCCGCCGGCCTTGCCGCGGCCGCCGATCGGCACCTGTGCCTTGACGGCGATCCGGCCCAGCTCCCGTGCGGCCGCGGCCGCCTCCGACGGGGTGCGCGCCAGCCGTCCGTCCGGGATGGGGATGCCCGCCGCCGCGAACTGCTGCTTTGCCTGGTATTCGAGGAGTTTCAACGAGCCTCACCTGTGCACTGAGCCAGGCGCGTCAGTCTAGCCTCGCGATCCAGACACCCGGCGTGGACTCGGTCACTGGGCTCGCCGGCCCCGCGTCATCCGATCGATCTCGGCAAGGTCCGCGTTGGTCGGCGTCCACCTCCCTGCCCGGCTGTTCGCAATCACCTGTTCGGGCGACATCGCGCCGGCGATCACCGACGCCACCTGCGGCTGCGCGGCGAGTCCACCGATGGCGACGTCGATCAGTTCGACGCCGCGATCGCGCGCGAACCGTTCCAGCGCCTCGACGACATCGAAGTTGGCGTCGATCATCCGCTCCGCGGCGCGCTCTTTGTGGTTGGCGAACTTGGTGCCCGCAGGCGGCTCTTCCCCGCGGTGGTACTTGCCCGTGAGCAACCCGCTCGCCAGCGGGAAGTACGGGAGGATGCCCAGCCCGAGCCGGGCGCAGACGGGAGTCACATCAAGCTCGACCTCGTCGCGGTCGAGCAGGCTGTACTGGTTCTGTGCGCTGACATAGCGAGCCCAGCCGTGCTCTGCGCTGAGCGCATCGGCGGCAGCGATCTGCGCGCCGCTGTAGTTGGAGCAACCGATGGCGCGCACCTTGCCCTGGCGGACCAGCTCGTCGAGAGTCGAGAGCGTCTCCTCGAGCGGCGTCGCGTCATCCGGTTCATGGTGCTGGTAGAGGTCGATGCGATCTGTCTGCAGGCGACGCAGGCTGTCGTCGATCGCCTGGATGATCCAGCGCCGCGAGCCACCGCGACGTTCAGGCGACCCCAACGACATGCCGAACTTGGTGGCGATCACCGCCTCGTCTCTTCGTTCCGCCAGGGCGCGTCCGATGAACTCCTCGCTGGCGCCACGGCCATAGACGTCCGCCGTGTCGAAGAAACCGGTGCCCTCGTCAAGAGCGGTGCGCACCACCAGTGCGCTGTGCTCGTAGTCGAGTCGAGAGCCGAAGTTGTTGCAGCCGACACCGACGATGGGAACCTCGATCCCCGAGTCCCCCAGGCCCCTGCGCGGCAGCCGGCTCATCGGCGCGTCACCTCGTTCGGCGTCACTGGTATGTCGCGGTCAATCGAACCATGCCGGGGCGACCCCTTGTCATCGATGCGTCCGAAACCGGCCGAACCCGGCCACCGCTGGTAGGCTCGCGCCATGCCCGAGCCAGCGGCCCCCGAGGTGCCCGCCGCCGCCGTGGCTGCGCCGGTTGTCGTGGTCCGCCCCGCCGTCTCGGTCCGCACCCTGGTCGTGGCCGCACTGATCGTCATCGCCATCCTCGGGCTGCTGACGCTGGTCGCCTCGGTGGTCAGCCTGCTGCTGATCATCCTCGTCGCCATCGTCTTTGCCGAAGGCGTGCGGCCACTCGTCAACCGTCTCCACATCGAGATGAAGCTGCCCCGTCCTGCAGCGATCGCCATCGTGTACATCGGGCTCATCGCGGTGCTCGCCCTGCTGATCACGCTGTTCGTGCAGCCGATCGTCGACGAGGCGAAGTCGCTGGCGCAGAACCTGCCCAGCTACCAATCGAAGATCCAATCGACCATCACCTCCTGGCAGCAGCAGCTCAACCTCGGCGGTACCGGAGCTCCCAACGTCGGCAACACCCTGGCCGGGAGCCTCGACACCGCCAAGAACGTCCTGCTGACCATTGGCGGCTACATCGTCAGCGTGCTCGTCAACCTGGTGCTGGTGCTGGTGATCGGCTTCCTCTGGCTGGTCACGGCCGATCGCCTCAAGGCGTTCGTCGTTGACCTGCTGCCCGTCCACCACCAGGCACTCGCAGCCGACGTCTTCCGCGAGATGGGGCTGCGAATGGGTGGATTCCTGCGCGCGACGGCCATCAACATGGTCGTCGTCGGGGTGCTGACCGGCGTGGCGACCACGGTGATCGGCCTGCCCAGCCCTGTCCTGCTGGGAATCTTCGCCGGCCTCACTGCGGCGATCCCGTTGGTCGGGCCGTTCCTCGGCATCGTGCCTCCGCTACTGCTCGCCCTGACGATCGGCCCCGGTCACGCGGTGTTGGTGGTCGTCGTCCTCCTGGTCATCCAGCTGCTCGACGCCAACCTGGTCGTTCCCATGGTCATGAACCGCGTGGTGTCGCTTCCAGCCCTCGCGGTGGTGATGTCGCTGCTCATCGGCGGTGCGCTGGAGGGGCTGATCGGGGCGCTCCTCGCCGTCCCGGTGGCGTCCGCCCTCCAGGTCCTGGTGCTGCGCGTCATCGTCCCGTACATCCACCACACGCAGGGCCGCAACACAGAGGCGTTCGCGCGCGCCTACACGCCCCTGTCGCCCGTCCATGGGGCCGGCCCGACCCAGGGCGGCCGCCGACAGCAACCCCGTTGACGGCATGACCGAGACAACCGCCCCGTCGCGTCCGGCACGCCTGCAGTCCGCCGTTGCGCTGCGCGCCCTCGCGACGGTGTTCGTCGTTGTCATCCACACCACCCACTGGCCGCCCAGCGCGGCGCTCTTCGACAACCTCGACACACTCAGCCGCTTCGCGGTGCCGGCGTTCATGCTCCTCACCGGCGTGCTGCTCAGCTACCAGTACGGGGGCAGCCCGTTGCGCGCCGGGGACTTCCTGCGCCGGCGCTTCTCACGCAGCCTGGTCCCCTGGCTGGCGTGGGCCCCCGTCTACGCAGTGTTCGGTTGGTTCTTCAGCACCGACCCCGAGCACAACGTCATCGGCGTCGTCAACTTCCTCATCTACGGCGCCGGCCACCTCTGGTTCCTGCTGCTCATCCCCCAGATGTACCTGGTCTACCTGTTGTGGCCGCGCCGCCACATGTGGTGGTGGGCGGCGGCGGCATTGGCATTGCAGACGGCTTTGTGCCTCTACCGCCTCTACGGTCCCATGCCGATCGGCGTCGACCAGTTCTTTCTCTGGCACGGCTTTCAGCTGCTCCCCTTCTGGATCGGGTACTTCGCGGTCGGGGTCGCCGCGGGCCGCACCCTGGTCCGCCGCGGTGAGCCGTCCGAGGTGCGCTGGCTGCCGGTGCTCGGCGCCGCGGCGGTGGTGGCGATCAGCGGCTGGCTGATGATCGCGGTGACGTACGGCAGCGCTCCCCACGGCGACTTCCAGATCGGCACCGGGGCGTTCCTCCTGCCCCAGGAGCCTGTCTTCGTCCTGGCCATTGCCGCACTGGTGTGGCTGGTGGGCAGACCGCTGATATCGATCGGTGGTCCCCTGGCCGCGGGCATCACCCTGCTCAGCGACAACTCGCTGGGCATCTACATCCTCCACCCCATCCTGGTGTTCGCCATCGGGCGGCAGATCTCAGCACTGCTCAACCCGGGGCTGCCGCTGTCCTTCCTCGGCTTCCTCGTGCTCACCATCGGCGGGCTGCTGGCCGCGACGCTGGCGTCACTGCTCCTCCGAGCGACCCCACTGGCGGTCAGCCTCGGGGTGTCGCGACGAGCTCCCGCTCTGCCGCGAACGCGAGCATCCTCGCCACGCTCCGCAGCGGGGTGACCCGACTGCAAGCAAGTGTCCAGCGCTGCTGAACCCGGCTCGCACAGGCGCGTGACGCGTCGGCTACAGGCGCGGCGAGCGTCGCCCCGGTAGCGCGATCCTGGCCCACAGTCGTCGTGGTGAGTGCTGTCGCCGCGCCCCCAACATCGGCGGTCGGGACCTCCAGCGCGGCCGTGCGGTCGGGCTGGCCGAGCTCCGTCCGCTTTGGACTCGGATTCGTGCTGGCATTCCGAATGGCCGCAGGGGCGTTCGTGCTGCTCGGGCTCTACGGCTCCTCGGCCGTGCGCGTCATCCTCGCCGACCCCGGCGCGATCGCCCGGCCCTGGGACAAGTGGGATGCCCAGTGGCAACTGGCGATCGCGCAGTCCGGCTTCCGCGCCTGGGCGGAGATCCCCCAGGGCGCGCACGTCCTCAGCAGCGCTGCCTTCCAGCCCCTGCTGCCCGGCGTCATGCATGTCGCCGCGTTGGCCACCAACACCAGCGTCCTGGTGGCGGGACTGATCGTCGTCTCGCTGGCACTTGCCCTCGCCGCCGTCGGGCTGCACCGGCTCGTCGAGATCGACTTCGGTGCCCGCGCCGCCCGCGTCTCGGTGATGCTGCTGCTGATCTTCCCGACAGCCGTCTTCCTCGGTGCCCCCTACGCCGAGCCCGTGGTCCTCGCCGAGGTGGTGTGGGCGTTCCTGGCGATGCGTTCCGGGCGGCCGCTGCTGGCAGGAGTGCTCGTCGGCCTCGCGACCATGACCAAGCTGTACTCGATCGTGTTCGCGGTTCCGCTCGCCATCGAGGCCCTGGCCGTGACCGCGCCGATGGTGCGGGCGCGATTGGTGGTGCTCGCCAAGCTCGCAGTCGGACCTGCGCTCGGGGCCGCCGGCCTGGCCCTCTTCTACTGGATGGTCTTCGGGGACCCGCTGCGCTTCCTGGGGGCGCAGCAGGACTGGGTCGGTCGCCATTTCGCGGCGCCGTGGGTGGCGGTGGGGAACGCGTTCAACCCGTTGCCGACGCTGGGCATCAACGACGCCGCGAGCATCCTCGACCTCGCCTGCGTCGCCCTCCTGGCGGTGGCCACCGTGTATGCCTGGCGGCGGCTGCGCCGTTCCTACGCTGTGCTGCTCGCAGTCCAGCTGGCCGTGTTCACATCCACCACCTCGCTGGTCGGCACCTCGCGCTGGACGCTCGACGCATTCCCGCTCTTCATCGCCGGCGGGGTGCTGGCTGCCCGTTACACCTGGTTGAGGGTCTTCCTGGTTGCGGTGTCGCTTCCCGCGGCCGGCATCTTCGCCTGGACCTACACACACGGAGGCTGGGCGGGCTGAGTTGGGCCGGGTCCGCCGTCGTGCCGCGTCGGCGCGAAGTTGTCACAGACAGGCGACCGGCCGCGGCGGCCCGGCGGGCCTACGATCGCTGGCGTGACCGTCCTCGTGCCCGCCAGGGGCACCGACCGTCGGGAGTCGGAGCGCGCGCAGGGGGGCGGCCGGCCGAGACTGGCACTCGGCATCCTCGCGGTGCTGGTGCTCTCTTTCGCCGTGTTCTCGGCCTCACGCATGTTCCCACCCCAGTCCTACGGCCTCGCCGATGACTGGCGTGTCTTCTATGCGGCCGCGACGGTGGTCGGGCACGGAGGCAACCCCTACGACCCGGTCCTCGTCCATCCCGCCGAGCAGGCCGCTGATCACTACGCGGTCGTGCAACCGTCACTGGATGACTTCGTCAACCTGCCGATCGTGGCGTGGGCGCTGCAGCCTCTGACGGCACTGTCGTTCTGGGCAAGCTATGCGCTCGCCGCCGCGCTGGGGATGATCGCCGCCGCCATCGCCCTGTTCGCCTGGCTGCGTCGTTGGGGCTGGCGCGGCTCCGCGCCCTGGGCGGTTCTCGCCGTGCTGTCCTGGCCCGCGCTGCTCGGTGTGTACAGCGGGCAGTTCGACCTGCTGCTGCTGGGCATGGTCATCGCCGCCATGGCCCTGTCGATGCGCCGCCACCCCGGCCTCGCCGGCGCCCTCTGCACAGGCGCGGCGCTGATCAAACCGCACATCCTCTGGCCGCTGCCGCTCTTGCTGGCGGTGTCTCAGCTCCCTGACCGCGGCGCCGCCACGCGAGCTGTGGTCGCGGCCGGTGCGACGGCGACGGCCATGATCGCCGGTGGCGAGATCCTCATGCCGGGGTCGACGGCGCGCTTCCTGTCCCACCTTTTCGCCTTCGGCGGCCGGATCTCGACAGTCCAACCCGACCTCTCCGGATTGCCGGGGATGTTCGAGCACCTTCCGGGCGGCGGCGTGATCGCCGCCGGGGTCACCGCTCTCGGCGCTGTGGCGACCCTCGGGTTCGCGGGCTGGTGGGCGCGGAGCCGCGCGGCGCTGGCGCTGGCGGCCGACACCCGCATCGCCCTGGGGATGTGCGCGGGCCTGGCGCTGTGGTTGGTGGCAACGCCGTACGCTCACCCCAACGACGACGTGCTGCTCTTCCCCCTGCTCGCCCTGGTGGTGGGCGCCAACGCGGTGCAGCTGCACCAGCGCGACCTGGTGCGGGCGCTTGCCGCCGCTGCAGTGGTGATCGCGGCATTCGTGGTGTCACCGATCGCGGGCAGCGTGCTCACCGTGGCCACCGCGGCCGTGCTCTGGCGCCGCCGGGACGCCGTCGGGCACCGCGGTCTTGCGGCGGCGGCCCTGGTGGCGATTGCGGTGCTGCCGATGGTCTGGCCGTTCCATGTGCTGGTGGTGTCACTGACGCCACTGGCGGTGCTCCTCGTCGCCGCCACCGGGGTGTCCCTGGTGCGCCGCACCCTCCACGTCAGCACGAGCGACTCCAGGTTGCCGGAGCTGACACCGCTGTGGGGGCTGCCTTGGGGGGCACCTGTTCCCCCG
>CATPCA010000103.1 GCA_955652545.1 Candidatus Dormiibacterota bacterium | reverse complement strand
CGGGCTGCCGATCAGCCTGTACGACCCCACCTGCCGCGGGGCGCTGGCATATGCGGAGCTGGCCGCCAACCTCGACCGGCGATTGCGGGGTGACCAGCCGGCTGCGCACGCCGGGGCCATGGCCGGAGCGTCGTTGTGACCTCGCTCCCGCCGCGGGCCGGCCCGCGCCGGCGGGGCCTCGGGCGCGGGCTGGATGCGCTTCTCGGCCCGGTCAGCGAGCAGATCGTGGTGACCGCGGAATCGGCCGGGGCGCACCCCGACTCAGCGGTGCTCCTCGAGCTCGACCCGGCTCTGATCGACGCCAACCCCGAACAGCCGAGGCAGGACTTCGACCTCCAGGCGCTGACCGCGCTGGCCGAATCGATCCGCACCCACGGCCTCCTACACCCGATCGTGGTCGAGCGCGCCGGCGCGCGCTACCAGCTGGTGGCCGGGGAGCGACGCCTGCGCGCCGTTCGACTGGCTGCACTGACCACGGTCGCGGCGATCGTTCGCCCGGCGACCGAGTCGGCGCGCCAGTCCCTCGAGACAGCGCTGACCGAGAATCTCCTCCGCTCCGACCTCTCACCGATCGAGGAGGCGTCAGCGTACTCCCGGCTCGCCGACACGTTCGGGCTGTCGCACGAGGCGATCGCGATGCGGCTGGGCCGGAGCCGGCCCGCGGTGTCGAACACCATCCGCCTGCTCACGCTCCCCGCCGAGGTCCAGCGGGCGGTGGCCGGCGGCGAGATCACGGCCGGCCACGCCAAGGCCCTGCTCGGCCTGGCCGGCCACACGGCGCAGGAGCTGATGGCGGTGCGCATCGCCGCCAACGGATGGTCGGTGCGGCAGACGGAACGGGCCGTGCAGGCTGCCGCACAGGGGCCCCGTGCCGTCGAGCGTGCCGCGCCGCCTTCGCTGAGCGTCGACGACGAGGCTCTGCGACGTGGCTTCGAGGCGCAGCTGGAACTCCCGGTGGTCTTCGAGCGGCGTCGTGGCGGCGGCGGGCGCGTCGTCGTCACCTTCCACGGCGAGGAGGATCTCGACGCGCTCTACCGCCGCATCGGCGGCCCCGAGCTCTGACCGGGCGTCGTCAGCCGATCGGCCGCTCGGCGCCACCGAGGCGCGCCTCGGCCGCGCTGATGTCGAGGTTGGCCAGGAACGACTCGATGTACTTGGGACGGTCCGCGGGCTTGTAGTCGAGCAGGAAGGCGTGCTCCCACACGTCCATGACGATGATCGGCCGGAAACCTGCGATGTTGCCGTCCTCGTGGAGGGTGATCCAGTGGTTGCTGAGCCGACCGGTCGCCGGGTCCAGGTAGGTCACGGCCCAGCCCACGCCCCTCATGCCGCCGACACCGACGAAGTCCTTGCGCCAGGTCTCGAGGTCGCCGAACGACTCGCCCAGGGCCCGGCCCAGCTCAGAGGAGCTGGAGATCTCACCACCGGTGGCGTTCTTGGTCATGTTGCCGAAGTACCACTCGTGCAGGACCATGCCGTTGTATTCGAAGCCGAGCCGGCGGGTCATCTCGGCGTACGCGGGCGTGCCCACCTTGCCACCGTGAGTGAGCTCCACGAGCTGCTCATTGAGCGTGTTGGTGTTCTTGACATAACCGGCATAAAGTCCGAAGTGAGTCTCCAGCGTCTTGTCGGATATGCCCACCAGGCCTGAGAGGTCGAACTCCCGCGCCTTGTACGGCGTCTTGGTCAGCAGTGCCATGGTGTCCCTCGCGTGGTGACTTGATGCAGCAGGGCCCTGCAGGGCCGAACCCCATTGTGGCAGCGCTTCACCTGGCCACGTCGCCGGTCCGCGCGCTGGCCGCTCCGGCGGCCGCAGCGCCCGAGCGCAGCGCCGCGGCTCTCCGCCATGTGACGCCCGGACGGCGCAGGCGCGAGGCGGCCCGCGCAGACTCGGCCGCCGCCGAGAACGTCGCCGCTCCGCGACTTTCCCAGTGTCCGGTGCCCGGTATAATCACGCCGCGTGCAGCCTGATCCCCTTGACGACATCGACAGGCCGCGCCGCCCGGAGGTCCCGCTGTCGCGCCGCCGTCACCACGGCCTGGTGCGCGACGTCCTCGAGGTGCTGATCATCGCTCTGGTGCTCTACGTCGCCATCTGGAGCGCGCTGCAGACGGTGCGCGTCGACGGCGACAGCATGGTGAACACTTTGCAGAACAACGACCTTCTGCTCGCCAGCAAGATCTCGTACTACTTCGGTAATCCCGCGCGCGGCGACATCGTCGTGCTCATTCCACCGAGCGATCCCACCAAGGACTTCATCAAGCGGGTGATCGGGCTCCCCGGCGACGTGCTCGAGGTCGACGGCAGTCGCAATCCCACCGCGGTGATGATCAAGCCCGGAGGCAAGGGGCCGTGGCAGATCCTGAAGGAGCCGTATCTGCCCCAGAAGTGGGACACGATGAACTTCTGCTGCCAGCCGAACGGCACGGCGTCGACAGTCGCCACCCCGCTCACCATCCCGACCGGCGACTATTTCGTGATGGGCGACAACCGCAACTTCTCGAGCGATTCACGGATGTTCGGCCTCGTCCCGCGCAAGAACATCCTCGCCAAGGCGTTCATCCGGGTGCTGCCGTTTGCGCACTTCGGCCTCGGTGCAGGACCCACCCTCGTCCCCGATGCCACCAGCCTGCTCGACACGCCGGTGATACCGTCGGTCGTGGTGGCGTTGCCCATCGCGGGCGTGCTCTCGGCCCGGCGGCGGCGGCGAGCCCGCCGCACGGCCGCCGCTGCGGCGCACGACAGCTAGTCCTCGGCGAGCACCCACTGCGCGTTGCTGTTCTCCCAGTCGAGCAGCTCGTCGTCGGAGAAGAAGATGGCCACCTCGCGCGTCGCGCTCTCCGGGGAATCGCTGCCGTGAACCACGTTCATGGCCAGGCTGATGGCGAGGTCACCGCGGATCGTGCCCGGGTCTGAGCTGGCCGGGTTGGTGGCGCCCATCATCGCGCGCACCATGGCAACTGCACCGGGGCCCTCCCAGACCATCGCCAGCACCGGCGACGAGGTGATGAACTCCACGAGCCCGCCGAAGAATGGCTTGTCGCGGTGCTCGCCGTAGTGGCGCTCGGCAAGGTCGGTGGTGACCCGCATCAGCTTGATCGCCACCGGATGGAGGCCGCGGCGCTCGAGGCGGCTCACGATCTCGCCCATCAATCCGCGTTGCACGGCATCGGGTTTGACGAGGATGAGGGTGCGTTCCGACTGCATGGTGGATCTCTCAGGATGTTGGGCGCGACGGCCACCTTATCCGAACACGGCCACAGCGCCGCGGCCTCATTCGCTCAGGCGCTGAGCACCTCGAGGAAGGGCTCCGGTTTGCGGAACGGTCCGATGACCGCAGCCCGCAGGCCGCCCGCGAGGATCTCGGCGGCCAGCGTGCGCAACCCCTCTGCGCGCACGGCGAGCAGTCGCTCTGCGATGTCGGCGGCGGAGAGGATCTCTCCCGTGAGCAGCTCCTGCTGACCGAGATGGTTGCACAGCGCCGAGGTGCTCTCCAACTGCACCTCGAGCCGGCCGCGCGCGTATTCCTTGGCCCGCGCCAGCTCGGCGTCGGGAACGAGTTCCTCCGCGAGCCGGCGGAGCTCTGCGACGGTGGCTCGCATGGCGACGATGGCGCGCTTGGGCTCGCAACCGAGCGACACCCCCAGCGCGCCGCTGTCGGCGACACGGCTCAGAAACGAGTGCACGTCGTAGGCGAGACCCCGCTCCTCACGGAGTTCGAGGAAGAGGCGGCTCGACATGCCCTCACCGAGGATGACGTTGAGGAGGTCGGCGGTGAAGCGGCGCCCGTCCTGGTAGGACGGCGCGCGCGCCCCGAGGATGATGTTCGCCTGCCCGGTGCGCCGGTCGAGCAGGCTCAATGGTGTGCCGGCGGGTGGGGTGGCCGGCGGGGCTTCCATGGCGGCGCCGGCTTTCTGGCTCCAGCGCTTCAAGGAAGCGTCGACCAGTTCGCTGACGTGCTCGGGCGCCAGCGCACCGGCGACCGCGATCACCAGGTCATCGCGACGGTAATGGCGCTCGAGGTGGCGCCGGCAGTCCGCGGCGGTGAAGCTGCGGACCGTGGATTCGGTGCCGGCGACGTCCCAGCCGAGCGGATGGTCGGGCCACATCACCGCGTCGAACAGGGTCTGCACATGGTCCTGCGGACTGTCCTCGTACATGCGCAGCTCCTCGACCACCACCTGCCGCTCGCGCTCGACGTCCTCGTCGAGCAGGCGCGGCGAGAAGAGCATGTCGCCGAGGACGTCGATCGCCACCGTGAGGCGGTCAGCGGGGACCTTGACCCAGAAGACGGTGGCCTCGCGGTCGGTGGAGGCGTTGAGCACGCCGCCGACCCCCTCCACCGCCTGGCTGATCAGCCGCGCGGTGGGGTAGCGGTCGCCTCCCTTGAACACCATGTGCTCGATGAAGTGCGCCAGGCCACACTCAGCGGGACCCTCGACTCGCGAACCGGTGCCGAACATGAAAGCGACGCTGACCGAGGCGCGCTCGCGCATCGGGGCCGCGAGCAGGCGCACCCCGCCGTCGAGCACTGTCCGCGTATGCCCGCGATCCGCGGCCGCCACGGCAATCGCCGGTGCAGGCGACCTCATGTCGCCGGAACCGGCACCGCTGACTGGGGGGGTGTGCGAGGGGACCTGCTCCCCTTCGCCCTTACCAGCGCCCTCGACCTCGGTCCGGACGGGATGGCGGTCCACCCTGCGCCGGGCCTGTGGGATGGATGACGACGCGGCGGGCGGGTTCGTAGCCGCTGCTCTCGGTGCGCACACCGGGGTCGTCCTGCAGGGTGAGGTGGATGATGCGTCGCTCGTACGCGTGCATGGGATCGAGCGTGTACCGCTCGCCGCTTGCCTTGACCCTGTCGGCAAGCCGTTGGGCGAGCTCGCGTACCTGCTCCTCGCGGCGGGCGCGGTAGCGCTCGACGTCGAGAATGAGCCGGCGGTTGGGCGCGGCTGCGTCGTCCTCGCCCATCATCAGGTTGACGGTGGTCTGCAGAGCGCGCAGCGTCTCGCCGCGCCAGCCGATCAGCAGCCCGAGGTCGTCACCTGATACCTCGAGGATCATCGGGGCCTCGGTCTCGCCTGCCCGAGGGCTGGTCCCACGTCGCACCGAGACCCGCGCCGGGATCTCCATCTGCTCGAGCAGTGCCGCCAGCAGCTCGCGGCCCCGTGCGGTGTGCTCGTCGATCCGGCCGACCCGGACCTTGGCCTGGCTCGAGGTGAGGTACTCGCCCGGGACCGGACGGGTGCCCCCGCGGGAGAGCACCTCGACGACGACCTCGTCGCGGCCAGCGCCGAGCTGCTTCAGCGCCTGGGCTGTGGCCTCGTCGACGGTGCTCCCGGTGCCCTCGACAGCCTGGGACTGCGCCGGAGCGAGGCCGGCTGCCCCTTCCTCTGTTTCGTTCACGTCTGTCTCCTCGCCGGGTCGCACTGCGCGCTAGCGACGTCGTTTGTTGTTGCGTCGTTTGGGAACACGCGCAGGGGGCGCGTTGACCGCACCCGTCGCGACGGGAGTGGGCGCCGCCTCGCTGGTGGTCTTGCCGGTGGTGGTCTTTGCGGTCGCACCACCGCCACGCTTACGCGCCGCACGGGTGCCGTTGCTGTCCGGGACGATGGCTGCCTTGGTGGCTGCAGTGGTTGTGGCCGTGTGCTTCGGGTAGGAGAGAGCGGTCACGCGACCGGCGCCGGGGAACCAGGCCGGCACCTTCAACGACCCCCAGCCGACCAGGTGGTACTGCTGCAGGACCATGAAGAGCGTCCCGGTCACCCAGTAGAGCGCCAGGCCCTGCGGGAAGTTGAGGCTCAGCACGAAGATGATCACCGGGAAGAGGACCGACATCTGCTTGGTGACGTTGGTCATGGTGCGTTCCTGGTCGGTCATGTCGGGACGCTGTGGTGGCATCATCATTCGCGACTGCGCGAAGGTGAGGATGGCGGCGAGCAGCGGCAGGATCAGCACCGCCGGGTGAATGAGAGCCCGCGACCAGTCAGTCGACGAGCCGTTGGCGCAGCACGACTGGGCGGCCGATTGGGAAACATCGCCGACCCACAGGAAACCGTGGCCGACTGAGTTACCGAGGTGTGAGGTGGCGTTGGTGATGCCGCGATAGAGCCCGACCAGCACCGGCATCTGGACCAGGGCTGGAAGGCACCCGGAGAGGCTGCTGAACGGCGAGACCTGGTGCTCGGCGTAGAGCTTCTTCATCTCCTCGCTGAGCTTCTGCGGCTCGCGCTTGTACTTCTTGCGGATCTCGGCTAGCTGCGGGGCGATCAGCCGCTGCTCGGACTGGATGCGCCGGCTGGTGCGCAGCTGCCAGCCGAAGATGGGGAACAGCGCGCCCCGGATGATGATCGTGGTGACCACGATGGCCAGGCCGAAGGCGCCGATCGTGTTGAGCGGCCCGATCTCCTTGAAGATGTTGGTGAAGAACTCGAGGCAATACTGGAAGGGGACGCCGAGGGCGTCGAAGATGGTGGCGCCCAGCATCAGACGTGACCCTCCGACAGCACCGCGCGCTTGCGGCGGCGAACCTCGCGCCAGCTGGCGTACTGCTCCGGCACCGGGTCGAGGCCACCCTCGTGGAATGGGTGGCAGCGGCCGATTCGGCGCAGCGCCAGCCACCAGCCGCGCCGCCAGCCGAAGCGGGCGATGGCGTCGTAGCCGTACTGCGAGCATGTCGGCTGGTAGCGGCAGCTGCTCATCACGGCGAAGAGCGGGCCGATCGTCACCCGGTAGACGCGGATCAGCAGGAGGCTGAGACGGGTCACCGCCGTTGCCCGTTTGACGGGGTCATGGCCCCATTGTCTGCTGTCGAGGCGGCTGGGGCGCGTCGCAAGCGATCCAGCGCGCGGCCGGTGGCGTCGGCAACCCCAGCCCGCAGGGCCGCGAAGGGGAGTTCCAAAGCCTCACGCCCGGCGATCAGCACCAGGTCGTGACCGGCCAGCTCGACCAGCAGCGGAGCCACGGCGGCGCGGAGGCGGCGGCGGAGCAGGTTGCGGCGCACCGCCGAGCGCACGCCCACCAGCGCGAAGCCGACCCGCGCGACGTCGATCCCGTTGGTGGCCACCTGCGCGCGCACGCCGTTCGAGGAAGCACGCAGGCCCTCTGTCCTGACCGCGGCGAAGCGACGTCGCCCACGCAGGCGATGTCGCGCGATCACCGTGGAGGCGCGGGGGTGAGGCGCTTGCGCCCCTTGCGACGACGCGCCTTGAGAACCTGGCGTCCACCGGGCGT
>CATPCA010000102.1 GCA_955652545.1 Candidatus Dormiibacterota bacterium | reverse complement strand
GTCACGGGTCAGGACTCGGACGCCACCGCCATGTGCCGACAGCCGCGGGATCAGCTCGGTGCCGAGATGGCCGGTGCCCCCGGCGACGAGGATCACCGGCGCACCACCTGGTCGCGCACTGCGACGTCAACAGTGGCGTCACTCTCGTCGACCGGCTCGAGGTAGAAGCGAGCCCACCGGACCAGCGCGCCGGCGACTCCGAAGACGATGCAGCCGCGCATGAGGTGAGCCGTGCCATCCCGGCGCGTCCCGCGCATCTCCCACTCCGACCAGACGGTGTCGCCGTCGACAGCGGTCCGCGTCATCTCGGCGCGAACATCGGGCACGAACGTGAAGATCTGCTCCCAATTGCGGCGCACCTGGGCGCGGCCGACAAACCCCCTGGCAGGGTGCAGCGGTGTCTCGTTCGCGTAATCCTCGGCAAAGCACGCCACCAGGGCGTCGAGGTCATGACGGTTGGTCGCGAGCAGCAACCGCTCGACGACCTCGAGCGGTGCGCCGGCGCGGTCACCCTCGGCGTTCACCGCAACCCATCTGGCACCTCGCTGGCGATCCGACTTTAGTTCCAGTATACTGGAATGAATGCATAGTATGGGCCGCGAGCGCCGGGCTGTCAAGGGCAAGCGTGGCTACGACTCCAGCTCCCGCCGGGAGCAGGCGAACCGCAGCCGGAGCCGGATCATCGAGGCCGCCGAGCGTCGCTTCCTGGACGACGGGTACGCCCTGACGACGATCGCCACCATCGCCGATGACGCGGGGGTGTCCGTCGACACCATCTACAAGTCGTTCGGCGGGAAACCGGGACTCGTTCGGGCAGTCCGCGAGCAAGCGCTGCGCGGGGCGCGTCACGTGCCGGCCGAGCAGCGCTCAGACGAGCTCCAGACAGGAGAGCTGGATCCGCGAAAGATCATCGAGGGATGGGGTCGATTCACCACGGAGATCGCGCCGAGAGCCTCGCCGATCCTGCTGCTCCTCCGTGATGCTGCCCGGACCGACCCAGACCTCTACCCCCTCCTCGAAGAGATGGACTCCGACCGCCTCCGCCGCATGACCGACAACGCCCGGCGCCTACACGCAGCCGGCCACCTGCGCTCGGGCATCACCGTCGCGGTTGCAGCCGATGTGATGTGGACCTACAGCTCGCCCGAACTCTACGAGCTCCTGGTTCTGCGCCGCGGGATGTCACGCAAACGCTACGGTCAGTTCGTCGCCGATGCCATGATCAGCGCACTGCTGTAGCGCAGAAAGCTGTCCGCGCACCGTTGCGGTCGAGGTTCTGGCGCAGGTAATCGAGGTCCACGTAGTCAGTCCTGAGCCGCCCGAGGCTGGCGTCGAGGAAGCCGCGGATTCCCTCCGGTTTGCCGAGGCCCGCGCCACCTCTGCCGCTCCCATGCCGGGCCGTCAATAATCCCGCCGATGGAAGCCGGCGCACGTCTATACGAGATGATCCTCGGCTACCGGGGGACACAGATCATTCGCACGGCCGCACTGCTGCGTGTCTGTGATGAGCTCGCCGCGGAGCCGCTGGCATCGTCAGTGCTCGCCACCCGAGTCCACGTCGACGCCGCCCTGCTTCATCGCTTGCTGCAAGCCCTCGTAGCCCTTGGATTGCTGACCGAAGCTGAGGACGGACGGTTCTCAAACGCGGAGATGGGCAGCCTGCTGCGCAGTGACGTCGAGGGGAGCCTGCGCAGCACCGCCATCGGCATGGGCGAGGACAGTTGGTGGAAGGCCTGGGGGGAGCTGCCCCGCGCCGCCAGCTCGGGCGGCGTCCCCTACGAACGCTCGGAAGGCCGGACGTTCTGGCAGGAGATGGCGGATGAGCCCGCAGTGGCGGCCCGGTTCAACTCCTTCATGTCCGGCCGGGCGGAGATCTTCGCACCCCAGCTTCTCGGCCGCTTCGACTTTTCCGGTGCGCGCCACATCGTGGACGTGGGCGGGGGAGTCGGCGCCCTGCTGGCCGCCATCCTCCAGGCACATCCCCAAGCGCAGGGCACGCTGTTCGACCTTCCCGCCGGTCTTGCCGACGCTCCCGCCTACCTTCGCGCACGAGGGGTCGAGAGCCGCTGCACCCTGGTGCCGGGATCCTTCTTCGATTCGGTTCCGACCGGCGCGGATGTGTACATCCTTCGCGACATCCTCCACGACTGGCCCGATGACCGAGCGGCCGAGATCCTCCGCGCCTGCCGGTCTGCCATGACCCCGGGAGCCGAGCTTCTCGTCATCGACGCGGTGCTGCCGGCGCGAGCCACGGACGACCCGGCCGCTGTGACCAAGTTCCTGTACGACATCAACATGTTCGTGCTGTTTGGTGCCCGCGAGCGAACGGAGCAGGAGCTGCGCAGGATGCTCGAGGCAACGTCCTTCACCGCTGACAGGCTGTTGCCAACCGAACCCACGGCAACGTTGGTGGCGACCGCCTCATAGCCGGGTCGGGGCGCGCTGGCGTCAACGCGCGGCGGCTGCAGGCGCTTGAACAACCGGGGCTGGGTCGCCGATCGGTGGATCGCGTCGCGGGATGGGAGACGCGTTGATGATGGAGGTGGTGGTCTCACCGTAGGCAAGGAAACGATCGAGCATGTCGCTCAGGTCGTCGATCGACCGCAGGTGGACCTTGAGGTAGAAACAGTCCTCCCCGGTGATGCGGTGACATTCGCCGACCTCGGGGATCTCCAGCGCCGCTGGCGGCTGCCGGGACCGCCTAGGCTTCGCTCGCGGCGCCGCCGGCTGGCTCGGCGCCGGTCTGCGCAGTCTTGGCAAAGCGCAGCGCCGCCGAGTTGATGCAGTATCGCTGGCCGGTGGGCTGCGGCCCGTCGTCGAAGACGTGGCCGAGGTGTCCGCCGCAGCGTCCGCAGCGCACCTCGGTG
>CATPCA010000101.1 GCA_955652545.1 Candidatus Dormiibacterota bacterium | reverse complement strand
GTCGGCATAATGCCGACCATGACCGTCACCGCCGCCGCCGTCCGCCGCAACGTCAATCCCTGGGTCGTACTCACCCTGGTTTGCATGGCTCAGTTCATGGTGATCCTTGACGCCACCGTTGTGAACGTCGCGCTTCCGTCGATCAAGCGCGGGCTCAACTTCACCAACGCCGACCTGCAGTGGATCGTCAATGCGTACACGCTGACGTTTGGCGGGTTCCTGCTGCTCGGCGGACGCGCCGGTGATCTCTTCGGCCGCCAACGTATCTTCCTCGTCGGTCTCGCCATCTTCACCGCTGCGTCGCTGTTCAACGGGTTTGCTCAGTCGCCGACGATGCTGATCCTCGGCCGCGCCATACAGGGCTTCGGCGGTGCGCTCATCTCGCCGGCCGCGCTGTCGATCATCACCACGACATTCGACGAGGGTCCACCGCGTAACAAGGCGCTCGCAGTGTGGAGTGGCATCGCGGCAGGCGGTGCAGCGTTTGGGCTGATCATCGGCGGCAGCCTCACCCAGGCGATCAGCTGGCGGTGGGCATTCTTCGTCAACGTGCCGGTCGGCATCATCGTCTTCGCGCTCGCGTCGCGGCTCGTCCCGGACTCGCGGGTGACCGGCGATCGCGGTGTTGACGTCCTCGGCGCCGTCCTGGTCACCGGCGGTCTCATGTCGATCGTCTACGCGCTGTCAAAGGCGGCCACGCCCGGCGAGGGGTGGACCGCGCCGACGGTACTGCTCTTCGGCGGTTTCGGGCTGGCACTGCTGGTGGCGTTCGTCATGACCGAGCGCATCTACCGCGCGCCGCTGGTGCGGTTGGATATCTTCCGCACGCGTTCCCTGAGCGTGGCCAACCTGGCCATGCTGCTCGTCGCCGGTGGCATGTTCGCGATGTTCTACTTCGCCGGCCTGTACGTGCAGATCGTTCTCGGCTATTCGCCGCTGACCGCCGGTCTCGCGTTCCTTCCCGTCACCGTCGGAATCGGCGTCGGCGCCGGGATCGCCTCCCAAGCGGTGAAGCGAGTTGATGTTCGCGCCGTCGCCGCCACCGGGTTGATCATCGGCGCCGTCGGCTTCCTGCTGCTGCTCCGGATAGCCGTAGCGAGCACCTATGTCGACGTGCTCCTCCCCGCGCTGATCGTGATGTCGGTGGGCCTGGGGATCACCTTCGTACCGGTGACTCTCGTTGCCACCACCAACGTGGCCACCAACGACGCCGGCCTTGCGTCGGGTCTGCTCAACACCTCACAGCAGGTCGGTGGTTCGCTCGGGCTGGCGATCCTCGCCACCCTGGCGGCCAACGCGACGACGAACTACCTGGGCGGTCTCGGTCATGCACCGGCGCCCGGCGACATCAATGCGGGTCTTGTGCAGGGCTACCACCTGGCTTTCCTCGCCGGTGCGGTGCTGCTCATCCTGGGCGCTGTGCTGGTGGGATTCTTCGTCCGGCGGAGCGACGTCGCCGACATCGCCGGCGGGCGAGAAACCATCACTCCGGCCGGGGCCGCGGCGTAGTTCGCCGGGGGAGCGCGAAACGGCGGTGCCGTGCACCTTGCCGGGCAGCGCTACGCTGCGGTGCCACGCACCTCGCCGGGCCGGCCATCCACTAGCCTTGCGACCGTGACCAGCGATCGCGGCACTCCCCGTCGTGAGCTCGGCGCAGGAATGCGCGCGCAGTTGGACAGCGAATCGTTCATCGGCGTACCCACGTTCGGCCGGCGCCCGCTGCTGACCGAGCCCGCACAGCTCGACGAGTGGCGTCCCGACGCCGCCGTGATTGGTGCACCCTGGGACGACAACACCACCCACCGCCCCGGCGCCCGATTCGGTCCTCGCGCGCTACGCGCCGCGACGTACGTCAACGGCAGCTACCACCTCGACCTCGAGTTGGAGATCTTCGACCACGTCGATGTCGTCGACTATGGAGACGCGCTCGTCGCCAGTGGGCTGTGGGACGTCACCTATGCGGCGATCCACGACCGTGTCGCCGAGGTCGCCACCCGCGGCATCATCCCGCTGGTCATCGGCGGGGACCACTCGATCACCTGGCCGAGCGCCACCGCTGTTGCCGAGCATCACGGGTTCGGCAACGTCGGCATCATCCACTTCGACGCCCACGCCGACACCGCCGATCAGACAGGTGGCAACCTGGCCAGCCACGGCACCCCGATGCGCCGGCTCATCGAATCCGGCGCCGTGCCCGGCCGCAACTTCGTCCAGGTCGGACTGCGCGGGTACTGGCCACCTGCCGACGTGGTGGCGTGGATGCGGACCCAGGGAATGCGCACCCACTTCATGCAGGAGGTCTGGGAACGGGGGTTCAACGCCGTCCTCGACGATGCCATTGTTGAGGCGCTCGACGGTCCGGACGCGATCTACATCTCACTGGACATCGACGTGCTCGACCCGGGGTTCGCCCCGGGCACGGGCACGCCCGAGCCCGGCGGGATGGCACCCGTCGACCTGCTCAGGGCAGTGCGGCGGATCGCCCTGGAGACCAACGTCGTCGCCATGGACGTCGTCGAGGTCAGCCCGCCGTACGACTGGGCGGACACGACGGTCAACAACGCGCATCGAATGGTCTGGGAGGTGCTGGCCGGTATCGCCGCCAGGCGCCGCGATCGGGCGGCGCGGTAGGCGAGACGCGACGGCATCACCGACAGGGCGCCAGCGAGGCCACGACGTGGGTGGTCTCGTCAACAAGGATGAGCGTGCCGTTGGCGGTCGCGGCGAGTCCCTGCGGTGCGGGAGCAGTCACCAATCTCGCCGACTGTCCGGTGGCCGGGTCGATGGCGTCGACTGTGCCGGCCAGGTCGGCGACATACAGCAACCCGTTGGTGTACACGACCTCATCGACCTGTGCAAACGACCCCAACGACCGCGTCGCACCCGTTGATGAAACGACCAACACCCCGGGCGCATTCTCCATGCCGATGTAAGTGTCGCCTGCGGCATCGGTGGTCGCCGCCACTGGGCGTCCCAATCCGCGCCTGAGCACGGTGGTACCGCCGCCGACCGGGTATGCAAGGAGAGTGCCGTTGGGGCTGTCAGGGATGAGCAACTGCTGGTGAGCGATGTCATAGACGATGCCATCGACGCCGGCGTTGGCGGTGTGGTTGGTGAGGGTCAGCAGTCGTGAGACGCGCGCGTCGCCGGGGCGGAAGACGCCGAGTGCGTTGGCCACCTGGTCGGCGACGACAAGACGTCCATCGGGAAGCTCGACGACCCCTTCCGGACCGCCGGGATCGCTGACGGTGGCGAGCACCGCGCCGCTCGCGGACAGCTCGGTGATGAGGTGCGCGTCGAGCGCGGTGACCCAGATGTTTCCGGCACGGTCGACGGTGACGTCATCGGGGCTGGCGGAGATACGCGCGAGGACGGCGAGCTGCGCCTCGGGCTGGGCCGGCGGACATCCGTTGAGCGTGGCCGGCTGGGGCGTAGCGCTCGCCGGTGCCGTTGGCGTAACCGTCGGCGAGACAGAGGCGGCAGGCGTGGGCGTCACTGCCTGCGGGGCCGACGATGCGCACCCAGCGAGGGCGAGCCCCACGGACACGGCGACCACGGACGTGCGCCATGGCCGCTGTTCCATGGTCCGAGTCTGGCTGTTGCCGGAGTGCTGGCGGCCCCGCCAAGCGCGCGAGACCAGTGTCCAGCCACCCTCGTGGACGGACCAGTGGTGGTGGCGGCAGAGGAGCACCAGGTTGTCCAGTTCGGTGGCGCCGCCCTGCGCCCAGTGCACCGGGTGGTCCGCATCAACCCACAAATGTGGGTCATAGCGCCTGGTGACCTGGGCGCTCACCTGGACGATGGTCTTCGATGGACGGCCCTACTTCTTCTGGCCGGCCTTCCCGATCGTTGCCCGGGGGATCGCGGTGGTGAGCCACGGGTTCGTCGCCGACGGTCGCGCCGGCTACCCCAAAGAAGCGCAGATCCAGCGCGAGTTGCAGAAGCTGCACCACATCTAGTGTCCGGGCTTTGCTGGACGTCAGACGTGGTATGGCGCCGGAAGGCTTGCCTCGAGCAGGTCCGCCAAAGCTGAGGGAGCCTCGAGCATGGGGAAGTGGCCACCTTTCATCGCGATAGGTTCGAGGCCGAAGACGTGACGAGCGACCCACTGACGCGACTCGGGTGTGAAGATTTCATCTTCGGTCGCATAGACGAAAAGCGAAGGGAGTCTGGGTGGACCCTCCAGTGGGTACGCGCCGTGCTCTGCGTCAGGACGTAGCTGGGAGGACGCCCACTTCGCCAGCTCCGGCTCCACATGGCGGTACATGTCACGAACCGCGCCATCGGGGTCCCACCGGTCGCGGCCGAGCTCGTCGACGTGCACGGAAGCCAAATATGCCCTGTAGGCTGGCTGGAACGAGGGAGGTGAGCCGAGGGGAGGCGTCGCCGTTGGTGTGGCTGGGCATAGGTAGACCAAGAGCTTCACCGGTCGGCGTCGTGCAACCAAAGGGATCGCCAACGCTCCGAGCGAGTGACCAACCATGACTGGGTCATCGGCGCCATCGAGCGCGTCGGTCATGACGTCAGCGACGGTGTCCCAGTTCGAGCTTGGGTCGTCGAAAGGAAGGTCGGGGGCCACGCAAACGTGCCCTCGCCGAACGAGCTCGTCGACGAGCAAGCCCCAGCACCAGCCACCGTGCCAAGCCCCATGAACGAGCCCGAACGTAGCCATTGGCCCCGCCCTCATCCACTACGCCGCAGGGTGAAATTGAACGGCGGCGGTGTGGTTTGCCTCATGCGCCCGGTTGCTGATGATACGGCCCTAGCGTCCCGGCTCAGAGATTCGCCGACTCCAGCTGGCAACCCACACTCGCGCCCCGCATCCTGGAGCGTCTGTATCCGCAGGCGCGAGTCAGATGAACGGATCGCGAGGGCGACCATCGTTCTTGTACCTCGATCCGTCTCAGGGGTCGTATTAGCGATTGACAAGGTTGGTTGGGTGCGTTTGCTACGCGTCCGACCTGTCGCGCCTCAGCAGGCTGGAGGTCGGCGGGCGTAGGATCCGCGCACCGTCCAGCGCTACCGCTTGGGACGCCCATAGAGGAGACAGCGTGCCCACCATAATCGGCCACCACGACGTGAAGGATCAGAAGCATTGGCTTGCCTCGCCGAAGCGCGAAGAGGTCTTCGGCCCCCTCGGCGTCACCAATATTCGGACATTTATCGACCCGCAGAACCCCACGCGGGTAGCAGTGCTCATGGATGTTGCCGACATGGACGCGCTCATGGCGGCGATGGAGACGCCCCCGATGGCCGAGGCGATGGAATATGACGGTGTGGTTCCCGAGAGCCTGGTGATCCTCGTCGAGGCATAGCTACTACTCGAGCCGCGACGCCGCTCAACCCACCGACGGCGAGCCGCGACGCAGCTCAACGGCGCAGCAGCAGCTCCGCCACCTGCACCGCATTCGTCGCCGCCCCCTTGCGCAGGTTATCCACCGCCAGGAACAGCGCCAACCCGTTCTCCCGCGACCGATCGACCCGAATACGTCCCACATGCACCTCATCAGAACCCGCAACTGCCCGAGGCGTCGGGTACTGCTGGGTCGCCGGGTCATCGACGACGAGCACCCCAGGGGCGCGGCCGAGCAACTCGCGCGCGTCACTCGCTGTCACAGCATCCTCGAACTCCGCCCACACCGCCACCGCGTGCCCGACGGCCACCGGCACCCGCACCGTGGTCGCTGCGATGGGCAGTTCAGGCAGCTCGAGGACGCGCTGCACCTCGGCGACAACCTTGGCCTCCTCCTCGGTGTCGTCGCCGACCATCCGCCACCCTCCCGGCACGACGTTGCCGTGGAGCACATGCGGGTACACCTTCCGAACCGGTGGCCGTCCGTACGCATCGTCGCGCTCCTGCGCGGCCAGCTCGGCCGCCAGGGCACGCCCTCCCCCGCTCGCGGCCTGGTACGTGGCCGCGGTCACATGGCGCAACCCGAACCGTTGGTGCAGCGGGCTGAGCACCACCGCGAGAGGGATGGCGACGCAATTGGGGTTGG
>CATPCA010000100.1 GCA_955652545.1 Candidatus Dormiibacterota bacterium | reverse complement strand
GTAGACCAGCGGGTGGCTTCCTCGCTGCCCACGGGCAGGTAGTTGATGACCACGTCGGTGTTGGTGCTCTTGAGCACGTCCACGATATCGACGGTCGAGCCGGGCGCCTTGGTGATGACCTCGGAGAGGTATTTGCCGAGGCCGTCGTGGGTCATGCCGCGCTGCACGGGCACGCCGAGGTGGGGCACCTCGCTGAACTTCACGGTGTTGTTCTGACCGCTGAAGATGGCCTCGCTGACGTCCTTGCCGACCTTCTCGACGTCGATGTCGAAGGCGGCGGAGATCTCGATGTCGCTGATGTGGTAGCCGCCGAGGTTGACGTGCATCAGGCCAGGCACCACCGTGTCGGCGTCGGCGTTCTTGTAGTACTCGAGTCCCTGGACGAAGGATGAAGCGCAGTTGCCCACCCCGATGATGGCCACTCTGACCTTGCTGCTCATGAGATTCCCTCACTGATTGGCTGAAGACTCTGGGCGAGCGCGTCGCTGCCGGCGTCGGCGCGCGCCGAGACGAGACCGACAAAAGCACGCAGGTGCGCGGCGATAGCCTCGCGGTCGAGGCGGCAGAACACCTCGCGGCCGTCGCGCCTGGTCCGGATGATCTCGGCCTTGCGCAGGATCCGCAGGTGCCAGCTCATCCGCGGCTGGGACACCATGCAGAGCTCGGCGAGCTCGCTGACGCGCATCTCGACCGTGCCCGCCAGGCTCTCGACGATGCGCAGCCTGGTGGGGTTGGCGAGGCCCTCGAAGGCGACCGAGAGATCGCTGGCGCCGGCCGCGATGCTGCCGGGGATGGCGCGGCGGGCGGGTCGACGGGTGGGGTCGGGGGTGTGAGCTTGCATAACGCTTCCTTTGATAAAGGATACTTTATGCATCGACCTCCGCGTCAACCGGTGGCGGATCGGCACCCGAGGAGCTCCCCCCGGGCGGGTGCAGGCGGTCGGCGGCGGCCGCGCCGGCGTCGGTCGACGGCAGGATCAGCTGGAGCATGGCCAGCACTCCGCCACAGACCAGCGCCACCACGACGAAGCCGACGGCACCGAGGCCCACGATGAGGAGGACGTCGATCGCGGAGACGGCGAGGCCGGGCACGGCTGCACCATGGCAGAGACGGCTGGGGCGCGGACCCTGCGTACGATGCGGGCGTGAGTGAGGCGCGCCCGGCGTCGCCGGCGCCGGTTGGCGAGGAGGATCTGCGCGGCGGTGGGCGGGTTGTCTTTCGGGCGCGCCGCCCCGCTGCGCTGGTGATCCCGCTGGCGGCGGTCACCGAGACGGCCGGGGTCCTCTTCCTGCTCAACGGCGCCACCATCGGCTGGTTCGTGTGCGCCGCTCCCGCGGTCGCGCTCGTCGCCACCGGGCTCATCCTGCGACCCAGCCTCGAGCTCACCCGCGAGGGCCTGCTCCAGCGGCAGTACCCGTTCAGCAGCCTCACCAGGTGGGAGGTGATCGATGCCATGGGGATCACCCGGGCCGGCAACCGGATGGTGCTCGCGTACCGCCTGGTGGCCGGGATCCCCCCGCCGCGGCGGCAGCCGGCGGCCTCGCTTCTCCGGGCGGCGCAGCGTCCCTACGACGGTGGCTACTTCGTCGATTCGCTGGTGGGCGACCCGGACCGGATCCTCGCCACTGTCGAGGAGTACCGGGCCAGCGCCGAGCGGCGCGCCGCGCTCCCACACGCGCGGCGCTGAGCCGTCAGGCGACGAGCGTGCTGAGCGCATCGAGGTAGGCCGCGCCGACCTTCACTGATTCGAACCGTTCGGTCAGCTCCGGGTTGCGCGTGGCCGCGGCTTGCGCAACCGCGGGATCCAGGGACGCGCAGATGGCGCGGGCGAGCGCCGCCACGTCGCCGACGTCGACCTGCTCAGCGACGGCGCCCGCGCAGAGTTCGACGACGGCGGGGGCTGCCGCCGCCACCACCGGCAGCCCGGAGGCCAGGCCTTCGACGACGGTGTACCCGAAGGTCTCGTGCGCGCTCGCGGACACCAGGACGTCGGCCCGCGCGTACATGCCTCGCACGCGTTCGGGGGCGACGTGGCCGTGGATGCGCACCCCGTCGACACCGGCCGCAGCGCGACGCAGCGACGTGCTGGCGGGTCCGTCGCCGGCGACGTCGAGCACCGCGTCGCGGTGGACCCGCCGGACCGCGGGCCACGCGTCGATGACGTCGGCAACCCGCTTGCGCGCGTACAGGTGGGCGACGACGAGGGCCCGCCGGCCCTCGCGCTCGGCCGCGGGCCCTGCCGACCGCCACCGCGCCGCCGGGAACGGCTCGGGGATCACCTCGATGCGTGACCAGGGCACGCCGAAATCGTCGTGCACCACGCCGGCCGCGAAACGCGACGGAACCACCACGAGCGACGCGGCGAGCGCCGACCTCCGTTCCAGCGCCGCATGGCCGCGCAGCAGCATCCGCGTCACGCCGCCCTCGTGTGCCATGACGCGGCAATACAGCGCCTTGGGCAGGGCCACGAAGGGGAGGCCGCCGCGCGCTGACATGGCCTGCCCGTCACCGCCGATACCGAGGGCGGCGTCGTACATCGATGCGTCGCACCACGCGGTGCGGTTGAAGCGGACGCGGGCCACGCCATGGCCGAGCGGGTGCTCCCGTCCGCGAAAGACGGCCAGCTGCACACCGTTGAGCGCGAATGCCTCGACCAGGTTGGCGGCGGCCACAGCGGTGCCCGATCCACGGCGGACGTCGGCGGCCTCGCTGGTGAGCAGCGCTGGGTGCATTCGCCGAGAATAGGCGGCCATGAGCCGGGCAGCCGCGCCAACGCTGCGCCGGCGCGCAACCGCCGACGACGCCGGCCTGCGCATCGCCCTGCACCGCCTGCTCAGCGCGGTGGACCGTGAGTTGGAGCGGCGCCGGGTCGAGGCCGACCTCGAGCCGGCGCGCGACGCACCGGTCGACATCGCGCGCCTCAGCTCGCTGCGACGCGGCCTGCCGGACCTCGCCGCGCTCAGCGCCAACGCCCTGCGCCGCCTGGCCGCGGTCGACGGCGCCG
>CATPCA010000099.1 GCA_955652545.1 Candidatus Dormiibacterota bacterium | reverse complement strand
CTCGTCGGGCTGCGGCCGCCGGTACATCAGCAGGGCGACGCGCAGGTAATAGAAGACGGAGACGGCGCTGGTGGCGATGCCCCACAGGGCCAGGGGCAGCTGGCCACCCTCGACCGCCGCCTTGAACACGAAGAACTTGCCGAAGAACCCGGCGGTCGGCGGAAAACCCCCAAGCGAGAGAAGGAAGAGCCCCATCGAGGCGGCGACGTACGGCCGGCGGAAGGCAAGGCCGCGCAGGCCCTCGTAGGCGTCGAGATCCTCACCGCGGGCGGCCATGATGGTGATCACGGCGAATGCTCCGATGTTGGCGGCGGCGTAGCTGGCCAGGTAGTAGAGCGCGCCCCAGGTGGCGGCGGGGCTCAGCACCACCACGCCGATCAGGATGTAGCCGCCCTGGGCGATTCCCGAGTAACCGAGCATGCGCTTGAGGCTGCGCTGCTGCAGGGCGGCGACGTTGCCGATCACCATCGAGGCGACGGCCACGAAGAACACCATCACCTTCCACTTGTTGTAGACATTGCTCTCGCCGAGCGTGTAGCTGAAGACTCGAATGAGCGCGGCGAACGCGGCCACCTTGGTGGTGACGCTCATGAACGTCGTCACCGATGTCGGCGCGCCCTGGTAGACGTCGGGGGTCCAGGTGTGGAAGGGCGCGGCGCTGATCTTGAACGCGAGCCCGACGAACAGCAGGGCGATGCCGGCCATCAGCAGCGGGTCGACGGTGTTGCTGCTGTTTTGGAGCGCGGCGGCGATCGGCACCAGCTGGGTGTGGCCGGTCTCGCCATAGATGAGCGCCATGCCGAAGAGCAGGAAGCCCGAGGCGAAGCCGCCGAGCAGGAGGTACTTCATCGCCGCCTCCTGCGACCGCGGCTCGGTGCGATTGAAACCGCTGAGGATGTAGAGCGCGATGGAGAGCAGCTCGATCGCCAGGAAGATGACCATCAGGCTGCTGGCGCCGGCAAGGAGCATCATGCCCGTCGCGGCCCCGAGAACCAGCGCGTAGTACTCGCCGTAGTGGATGCCCCGGCGGTTCAGGTACTGCGGGCTGATCACCAGCACCAGGGCGGTGCTGATCAGGATGATCGCGTTGATGAACAGCCCGAAGCGGTCATACGCGAAGGATCCGGAGTAGACGGTGTGCTCCGTGGTCGCGCCGGCCGCGTCGAACCAGCCCCACACCGTGGCCCCGAAAGCGGCCGCCACGGCGACCACGCTGAACACGGCGAGCCAGCCGCGCTGAGCGGGCGTTGTCACCAGGTCGAGCATCATCAGCGCCACGAAAGCGCCGCCGAGGATGACCTCCGGAAGGATGCCGACGATGTCGCTGCCGGTCGGCGTGATCAGCGACGGCAGCACGGCGATCATGGTCATGGCGGGCTTGCGCCGGCTGTCGTGTCGCGCAAACCGACCGCCTGGGTCGCGGGGGCCGCAGACCCGTTGGCCACCGACACCGTCTGCTGGACGCTCGACCGCGAGACGTCACCGATCGGCCGGGGGAACACCCCGATCAGCACCATCAACCCCACCAGCGGCAGCAGCACCAGGCCCTGGGCGGGGCGGATGTCGCGGACGTTCTCCGTGCGCGGCTGGGGCGGATCGTGCATCAGGCCCTGGTGAAGCCGGAGCATGTACCACGTCGCCAGCACCACGCCGACACCGGTGAGCACCGCGTACGCCGGGTGCAGCTGGAAGGCGCCGAGCATGATGGTGAACTCGCCGACGAACGAGTTCATCCCTGGCATGCCGAGCCCGGCGAGCGTGGCCACCAGGAAGAGGGCGTACAACCACGGCATCGGTTTTTCTAGGCCGGCCAGCTCGTGGCGGTCGCGGGTGCCGGTGCGCTCCTCGATGATGCCGACGATGATGAAGAGCGCAGCGATGATGATCCCGTGGTTGACGATCTGGATCACGGCGCCGTTGACCCCGTTGTTGGTCAGGGTGAAGATGCCCAGCGCGATGAAGCCGAGGTGGCTGATGCTCGAGTAGGCAACGATGCGCTTGATGTCGGTCTCGGAGAGGGCCAGCAGGGCCCCGTAGATGATGCTGAGCACGGCGAGCGCTGCAAGGAACCATTTGAAGGTGTTGATCGCGTCGGGGAACAGCGTGAGCCCGAAGCGGATGAAGCCGTAGGCGCCGAGCTTGCTGACCAGCCCGGCGAAGAACACCAGCACCGGCACCGGCGCCGACTGGTAGAGGTCGGGGAGCCAGGTGTGGAAGGGCACCACCGGGATCTTGATCAAAAAAGCGGCAGCGAATGCCAGGAACGCCCACTGCTCGGGACTGAACGTGGTGATGTTGAGCCCGGGGATGACCAGCGGGGTGTGCGACATCTGGCCGCCGAGCAGGATGGTGAGGTCGAACGAACCCTTGCCGCTGGCGAAGTACAGGCTGATGATCGCGATCAGCATCAGCAGGCTGCCGGCGACCGTGTAGATGATGAACTTGAGAGTCGCAGGGCCGCGGTTCTCGTTGCCGAAGTTGGCCAGGACGAAGTACAGCGGGATGAGCATCCCTTCCCAGAAGAGGTAGAACAGGAGCAGGTCGAGGCTCAGCAGCACGCCCGCGGTCATCGTCTCGGTGAGCAGCAGCAAACCGCAGAAGAGCTTGAGCCTCTGTGTGCTCCGGCGCGACACCAGGATCGAGCCGACCAGGAAGACGCCGGCGTTCAGGGCAAGGATCCATGCGGAGATGCCGTCAAGCCCGAGGTGGTAGTCCGCGCCGATCGCGGGCACCCAATCGTGGACCTCCTCATAGTGGAACGACATCGGTCCCGGGGAGAGGTGCGACACCGGCGAGCTGCTGACGCCCGCCACCAGCGACCAGACGATGATCGCGGTGACCAGTGTCGTCGTCACCGTCAGCGCTTTGATCAGCGACGGCGCCGTACGGGGGATCACCTGGAGGAGCAGCGCGCCCCCCAGCGGCACCATGAGTACGACGGTCAGCCAGGGGACGTTCATCGCGACACCAGCACGATGGTGAGGACGACGAACACCCCCGCCGCCGCGATCATGTACGACGCGTAGTCCCGGATCAGCCCCGTCTGGTAGTCCCGTGCCCAGGCGCCGAGCTCAGAGCATGCATCGCCGACCACCCTGACCCAGCCGTCCATGACGCGCGGCTCCACCACCTTGCGGGCGGCGGTGGCGAGCCCCAGCGCCGGGCGCACCAGGAGTGCGTCGTAGATCTCGTCGAAGTAGAACTTGTTGTAGGACAGTTGCGGCAGCGCGCGGGGCAGCCGCGCGGTGATCACCGCGGCGTCCGGGTTGCGCTGCAACCAGATGCGCGCTGCCAGCCCGGCGCCAAGCAGCGACGCCAGCGTCCCCGCGATGACCGCGAGCACAGCGGCGCCCAGACCGAGGTCGATGGCGACCGGACCCGAGGTCGGCGAGGTGAACACCGGCGCGAGGAAGCTGGTGAAGACGCCTGTCAGCACGTTCTCGTGGATGAACAGCGCCCAGATGGCCAGCAGCACGCCGAGACCCGCGCTGAGCGCGGCGAGGATGGCCACCGGGCCGAGCATGACCGGGGGCGCTTCGTGCGCCGCATAGACCCGCGCCGTCTGCGGCTCGCCGCGGAACACGGTGGCCCAGAGCCGGAACGCGTACAGGCCGGTGAGCACGTTGATGCCGAGCCCGACGATGTAGAGAATCCAGGGTATAGCCCCGGGCCCGTTGGTGAGACCGAAGCCGAGCAGGCCCTCCTTGCTGAAGAAGCCGACGAAGAGTGGGATGCCCGCGAGCGCGAACGTGCCGCTCAAAAAACATCGCTCGGTGGTGCGCATGGTGGCGGAGAGGCCACCCATCAGGCGGATGTCCTGCTCGTCATGGAGCGCGTGGATGACGTTGCCGGCGGCCATGAAGAGCAGCGCCTTGAACACCGCGTGGGCGGCGAGGTGGAACATCGCCGCCGAGTACGCCCCGATCCCTGTCGCGAAGATCATCAGACCGATCTGCGACATCGTCGAGTACGCGATGACGCGCTTGATGTCCACCTGGCTGAGCGCGATCACGCCGGCCATGACCGCGGTCCCGATGCCCACGCACGCCACCATCCCCTGCGCCACCGGGGCGCGGTCGAAGAGCGGGTGGAACCGGGCGATCAGGTACACGCCGGCCACCACCATGGTCGCCGCGTGGATGAGCGCCGACACCGGGGTCGGGCCCTCCATCGCGTCCGGCAACCACGTGTGCAGGGGGAACTGCGCGCTCTTTGCGAATGCTCCGATGGCGAGCAGGGAGCAGATCCCGGTGACCAGCAGGCCGCCCGAGGCGAACGAGCCGCTCGCGGCGAAGATGCCGGGCAGGCTGAGCGTGCCCACGTGCAGGACGATGAGGAACGCAGCGATGACCAGCGCGACGTCACCGATCACCTGCGTGATGAACGCCTTGCGCGCGGCCACGACAGCGCTGGGCCGCTCGTACCAGAAGCCGATCAGCAGGTAGCTGCTCAGCGCCACCAGCGCCCAGCCGATGATCAGGATCAGCAGGTCGCCGGCGAGGACGAGCACCAGCATCGAGAAGATGAAGAAGTTCATGTAGCTGAAGAACCGGGCGATGCCGGGGTCATGCTCCATGTAGCCGACGCTGTACACGTGGATCAGGAAGCCGACCCCGGTGATCACCATCAGCATCACCGCGGTGAGCGGGTCGAGCGTGATGTCGACGCCGACGCTCAGGCCGCCGCTGCCGAGGTCGATCCACTGCCAGAGGTGCGCCGTCGCGGACTTGGCGCCCGCCGGGGCGCCCACCACCATGGCGAGCATGATGCAGGCCACCGCGAATGCCGCCAGGATGCTCACCGTGCCCGCGAGGTTGACGGTGGCCCGCGGCAGCCTCGGCCCGGCCAGGGCATTGAACAGTGCCCCCGCCAGGGGCAGGAGCAGGATCAGGCTGGCCAGGACGGCGACGGCCGACGTGTTCAATCGCTCATCTCGTCGAGGTCGTCGATGTCGAGCTCGCGGCCGATGCGGAACACCTGCGTGATCAGCGCCAGGCCGACCACCACCTCGGCGGCGGCGACGACGATGACCATGAACGCGAACACCTGGCCCTCCTCGCTGTTGAGGAACCGGCCGTAGCCGACGAACACGATGTTGACCGCGTTGAGCATCAGCTCGATGCACATGAACACCACGATCGGGTTGCGCCTGATCAGCACACCGAGTGCTCCGACGCTGAAGAGGAAGGCGGCGAGCGCCAGCAGGAAGGGGAAGCTGTCGCCGGGGTTCATCAGACCTCGACCTCGATGCGTTCCTGTTCGGCGCGCTCCTCGGCGGCGGTGAAATCACGCTCGCGTGCCAGCGCCCGCTCACGACGCAGCGGCGCGGTCTCGTGGCGCCGGTGTCGGGTCAGGTACACCGCGCCGATCGCGGACACCAGCAGCAGCAGCGAGGTGATCTCGAACGGCAGGAGGAAGGTGGTGAACAGCTGGCCTCCCACGGTCTGCACGTTGCCCGCGGTGTTGACCAGGCCGTTGTCGGACTGGTCGAACGAGAACGCGTGGTAGGGGTCGCTGGCCTGGCCGATCTGCTGGGCGCGGAACCCGCTGGCGTTGAAGGTGATCCCGTTGCGCGCGGCCAGCAGCATGGACACGGTGATGCCCACCGCGACCAGCGCGCCGATGATGAAGCGGAGGTCGACGCGGAAACGATCCTCACGGTCGGGCGAGAGCAGCGCGATGATGAACACGAACAGCACCATCACCGCCCCGGCGTACACGATCAGCTGGACCACGAACAGGAACTGCGCGTTGAGGACCAGGAAGATCACCGCCAGCGCGCCGATGGTCAGCACCAGCGACAGCGCCGAGTACAGGGGCTGCCCGGAGAAGACGACGCCGAGCGCGCTCAGCGCGGCAAGGGCACCG
>CATPCA010000098.1 GCA_955652545.1 Candidatus Dormiibacterota bacterium | reverse complement strand
CTTGAGGTCCAGCGCGCCGAGCGGCTCATCGAGGAGGAGCACGCGGGGGCGGTTGACCAGAGCACGCGCCAGCGCGACCCGCTGCCTCTGGCCGCCGCTGAGCTGAAACGGCTTGCGGACGTCGTAGCCGTCGAGGCGCACGGTGTGCAGCGCTTCCGCAACGCGCGCGGCCCGCTCGTGTCTCGGGACATGGCGCACCATCAGCCCGTACCCCACGTTCTCGGCCACCGTCATGTGAGGGAACAAGGCGTAGTCCTGGAAGACCGTGTTGACGTCGCGGTCGAAGGCGGGGATGTCGGTGACGTCCTCTCCGTACAGGCGGATCCGGCCGCGCGTCGGCCGCTCGAAGCCCGCGATCAGTCGCAGCATGGTGGTCTTTCCTGAGCCGGAGGGCCCGAGAAGGCAGAAGAACTCGCCATCGACGATGTCCAGGGAGATCCCGGCGACTGCATTGACGCTGCCGAAACTCTTCTCGACCTCTTCGAGGCGGACGGCCACACGACCCTGTGCGGCCACCGTCATCTGCGCGCCGTCGATCCCGGCCACGGCCAAAATCCGATCCCTCTCACAAACAGCCGGAGACGTCGGTCGGACCCTACCACTCGGCGTCGGCGTGTGCAGCGATCCTTGCGAATGTTCTGTAAGGGAGGCCGCGGCCTCGGTGGGTCAGGCCTGAGCTCAGCCCTCGTCGACCTTGCGCGCCCGGCTCGGCGCCACCCGGGGCGGCTCGCCCGGCATCTTGGGGTACTGCGGCGGCCACGGCGCGTCGACGAGCCCGGCCTTGGTATCGCGTTCGTGGAGCGCGAGCAGTGCGTCCAGCGGCTGCGGCGATGACTCCATGGCAGCCCAGGGATCACCGGCCTGCGCAACGCGTGCCGGAACTGTGGCGATGGTCAGCGAGTCCGGCTCGATGGTGTCGAGCTCGTCCCAGCCGAAGGGTGTCGACACTTGAGCGCCCGGCCGGGCCCGCACCGACCAGGCCCCGAAGATCGTCTTGTGCGGTGCGTTCTGGTTGAAGTCGACGAACACCCTGCGACCGCGCTCCTCCTTCCACCACGCCGCGGTGATCAGCTCGGGACGGCGCCGCTCGAGCTCGCGGGCCACCGCGACGGCCGCCGAACGCACGTCGTATGAGGTCCAACGCGGCTGCAGACGGACGTACACATGGACCCCGCGGTTGCCGGTGGTCTTCGGCATGGCCGCGACGCCCAGCTCGTCGAACAGTGCGCGCACCTCATGCGCAGCCTCCTGCACCATCGCGAATGTGACCCCCGGCGTCGGGTCGAGGTCGATGCGCAGCTCGTCGGCGTGCTCGGGGTCGGCGGCCTGCGCCGGCCACACATGGAAACCGAGACAGCCGAGGTTCACCGCCCACAGCACGTGGGCGAGGTCGGCCGCGACCAGCGCCTGCGAGGTGGTTCCGTTCGGGGTGCTCACGATGGTTGTCTGCAGCCATTCGGGGTGGGAGTCCGGCACCCGCTTCTGGAAGAACGACGAGCCACCGGCACCGTTGGGGAACCGTTGGAGCAGCACCGGCCGTCCTCCCATGGCCCGCAGCAGCGCCTCCTCGACCGCCTGGTAGTAGCGGACGAGGTCGAGCTTGGTGTCGCCGCGCTCGGCGAAGAACACCTTGCCAGGGCTGGTGATCGCCAGCTCGCGCCCGGATGCCTCGACAAGCACCGCGTCGTCGTCCATCACCCGCGACCATAACCGTGTGGTCAGCTGTTGAGGCTACTCGAGCGTGCGTCGCTCGGCACGCCGTCAGGCGACCGTCTCGACATCCGCCTGGATCAGCGCCCAGGCACTGCGGAGGGTCGACTCCACCCCCGCGGCGTCGTCGCCCCGGACAACCACGAACCCGAGGTAGCGGTCTCCCTCGGGCAACGCCTCGACCGTCTGCCCGACGGGGATGGTCAGCTCCACGCCGGTCACGCCGCGCAGCGCGGCCGCCTCGGCGGCGCCCGGCACGCCGCGCAGCACTCCCGACACGGGCACCGGCAGCATCAGCACACCGGCGGCGCCGGGGGCGAGCCGCGGTTCGCGAAGCGGCAGGGCGCACGCGTGGCGCAGGATCAGCTCTTCGAGCGTCATCTCGGTGTCGCCGTCACGGATCAGCAAGGCCGACGAGCAGCGCCCCCCGATCGACCGCGCCGCCACCTCGATGAGGACGGGCCCGCCGGGCGCGAGGCGCAGCTCGGCGTGGATCGGGCCCTCGGCCAGGCCGATGGCGGCGACTGCGGCGGCGGTGACAGCGATGGCCTGCGCGACCGTTTCGGCGTGGTGGCGCGACGGCGTCACGTAGAGGGTTTCGGTGAAGAACGGGCCGTCAAGGGGGTCAGGCTTGTCGAAGACGGCGATCACCGTCATGGCACCGCCACGGAGCAGGCCCTCAATGGCGATCTCAGCGCCTTCGGTGAACCGCTCGACGAGCAGGGGCGGATCCCCAGCCGGTCCGCAGAGGTCGGGACGGCGGAGGAGGGCATCCACCCGGCTGATGGCGGTGGCCAGCTCGCCGGCGGTGTCGGCCCGGATCACCCCGCGGCTGGCCGCCAGATCGACCGGCTTGACGACAGCCGGCAGGCCGACGGCCTGCGCAGCGGCCGCTGCCGCGGTCCCGGCCGGGTCGCCGCGAACCTCCACCCACCCGGGTTGAGGCACCCCGCCCGCCGCAAGAAGCGCACGCAACCGTCGCTTGTCGCGCGTCGCCGCCACCGCCGCCACCGGGTTGTGGACGATGCCCAGCGCTGCGGCGATGTGTGCCGCGCTGAGTACGGACGCCTCGTCGACGCCGACGACGGCGTCAATCGGCCACTGCCGGGCGAACGCCACCGCCGTCTCGGCCGCCTTGTCGGGGCGGCCCAGGTCAAGCGCCAGCACCCGTCCGGTCATCAGCCCGGCCAGGGTCGGTGCCTCGTCCGACGCGATGACGCAGTCGGTCCCCAACGCGTCCACCGCGTTCAAGAAGGCGCTGGCACGGTAGGTGGCGGTGGGAAGCACGAGCAGAACGCGCGGCATTTGGCGACACTACCCGTGATGAAGCAACCCCGGATCAGCGCGACAGCGGCAGCGATCACCCGCATCGGTGAGGTGCGCGCCAATCGCAAGCAACCCGATGCCGGCCTGCGCATCGCCATCACCGGGCGCGAGAACGGCGCCTTCGTCTATGAGATGCAGCTGGTGACACCGGGCGAGGAGCGGCAGGGCGACCTCGTGGTGACGGGCCCGGAGGGCATCCAGGTCCATGTCCCGCTCGCGTCCGCGCCGTACCTCGACGGGATCACCCTGGACGCGCAGCTCCCTGGGGGCGCGGTGCGCGTGGAGAACCCCAACCCGCTCTGGCTCGATCCCCTCGCCGAGGCCGTGCAGCGCCTGCTCGACGACGAGATCAACCCGTCGGTGGCGATGCACGGCGGCCACATCGACCTCCTCGACGTCGCCGACGGCGTCGCGTTCATTCACATGGGCGGCGGCTGCCAGGGCTGCGGGATGGCGGCGGTCACCCTCGGACAGGGGGTGCGCGCCGCCATTCTCGACAGCTTTCCCGACATCCGTGAGGTGCGCGACACAACCGACCATGCCCAGGGGGCAAACCCCTACTACCAGGCCGCAAAGAAGTAGCGGGCGTCGCGACCACTTCGCGATCTCGGTTTTCCGGTTCGTTACCGATTCTTTGCAGTGCGGTCAGCCCTCCTGGGGCCTTTCCGCGGCTCAATTGACGCCTTCCCCCGTCAACTGCGCCCACGGTGGTCCTGTCAGTGCTCCCAGCCTTGACGTCGGCGCGCCGCTCGTTGCGAGCACTGGCGCTGGCCGCCGCCATCGTCTCCGTTGTCGGGGTGTTCGCGCCAATGCCCGGCTCCGCAGCCAGTCCTCCGTCCAATGCCGCGCCCGGTGTCGCAGGCACACGGGACTTTCGGATCGCCAGCGTTCCCGCGGATGCATCGGCTGGCCAAGGCAGCGGCGCCGGCTTCTGCGCCTCGGTGTCCGGGGTCGTCGGCGGGCACACGGTGTGGGGCCACAACCTCGGGCCTTCGTTCGACAACGTGTACGCCTGCGGTCCCACAGAGAACATGGGGTGGAGCAACGATCCCTTCGAATCGGACTTCCAGTGCGTGGAGTTGAGCACGCGGTTCATGTGGGAGGCGTACGGTCTGCGCGCCGCCCCGGGCAACGGAGGCGTGTTCGTCGCCAACAACCACGCCCGGTTCCCCTCCATCGCGGTGGGGACGCCGTCCGTCGGCAACATTCCGCTCCCCGGTGATGTCGTCAGCCTGTCGGGCGGCGCGGCCAACCCCAACGCTGACCCCTCCGGGCACACGGCGGTCGTCACCGACGTCTCGCACGTCAACATGGCCACGGGGAACGGCTACATCACCGTGATGGAGGAGAACGACGGCGGCCCTGGCAGGGGCTACATCAACGTCTCCCACTGGGCCGAGGCGATGGGCAACCCGCAGTACGCCAACGGCTTCTACTGGTACCCGACGGTGTCCTGGCTCCAACTGTTGGGAAGCCTCGCACCCGGGGCCGGTGGCGAGACACGGGTCTGTGCTTCGTGCGCGCCGCCATTGGTGAACCACGGCGGTCCGGAGATGGGAACGGCCAAGACCCCAGGTGACAACACGGTGAGCTCCCTGTACTGGTCGGGCGGCACCGCGTTCTCGGCCAGCTACCAGAACGTCATCGATGGCTACCTGAACAATGTGGCATCGAACAGCCAGGTTGGCAACGTGTACGGCACCAATCCGCGGTACGGCGGCAGTCCGCCCACGACCGGGCCGTTCAAATTCGCAGGTCGGACGACGGATCTCGCGGCGTTGCCCATGGCAGGGTGCTTTCCCGACCCCGGTTATTTGACGTGTCTGAGCTACCTGCAGGTGCAGAACGAGGTCAACCGCAGCCTCCACGCCCAGAGCCCTTCCCCACCGCTCGGCCTTGGCCATCTCTACGTGGTGTTCCTGCCGCCGGGCGTCGAGGTCTGCACCAGCCCCACGTCGTGCTCGGCGTCGTCGCTCTGCGGCTATCACAGCAGCTACGCACAGGCCGGCGTAGCGGTTCTCTACGCTGTGGTTCCGTACCCGACGGCACAGGTGTGCACCACCGGGCAGTCTCCAAATGGTGACCCTCTCGCCGACGGGGCCATCGACACGCTGAGCCACCAGCTCAACGAGGCGATCACCGACCCGCTGGCGAACGCGTGGACCGACGCCGCGGGCAACGAGACCGGCGACCTGTGCGCCGACCTGTACGGTGCTCCTCTCGGGAACACCATTGCCGCCGCGCCACTGACCTCCGAGTACAACCAGCTGATCGGATCAGGGCGGTATTACACCCAGGAGGAGTTCAGCAACGCGACCTGGACCACCACCGGCCGCGGCTGCGTCCAGCGGGTGACTCCACCAGCCACGCCTGGCAACACCGTCACCGTGGTCGCGTCCCTGACGCGCATTGCCAATGACGGCACAAGCAGTTCGGCGGTCACCGCCAGTGCCCGTTCCCCGCAACAGAACCCGGTCGGCGGCGAGAGGTTCCACTTCGCGACGTTCAGCCCGTCGGGGATGTGCGGCACCGTCAGCCCGACCGACATCACCGCCAGTCCCGCCGGGCAGGCCACCGTCACGTACAGAGCCTCGACCACCAATGCGAATTGCACCCTTATCGCGGTCGAGTCCGCCAGCGGCCAGAACGGCTCCGCGTACCTTCACCCCTTCGATGTCTGCAAGGGAACCCCGCTTGCCGGCGACTTCACCGGCGATGGCAGAGCGGACATCGTCACCGTCGGTCCGACGGGCTCGTGCGTTCTGCCCTCCAACGGAACTACATCCTTCACGTCCCTGACGCCGTGGTCGATCGTGCCCTTCTACGGTGCGCGAGCGACCCTCAGCGCCGACGTCGTTGGCAACGGCAGGTCGGACCTCATCGCGGTGAACGGTACCAACACCTGGGTGCTGCCGAGCACCGGTTCCGCCTTCGCTCAACCGCAGCGATGGTCGTCTGCCGCGTTCTACGGCACACGGGGAACCCTCGTCGCTGACGTCAATCACGATGGCAGAGCCGATCTCATCGCCGTCAACGATGCGCAAACATGGGTGATGCTCAGCACCGGCTCGGGGTTCTCAGCGCCACAGCAGTGGTCGGGTGTCCCGTTCTACGGCACCCGGGCAACGTTTGCCGCCGATGTCAACGGCGACGGTCGCGCCGATCTGGTCGCCGTCAACGATACGGCGACGTGGGTGATGCTCAATACCCCACGGGGGTTCTCAGCACCGCAGATCTGGTCACACACGCCTTTCTACGGCAGCCGGGTGACCCTTGCAGGTGACGTCAGCGGTGACAAGAAGGCCGACCTGGTCGCTGTCAACGACACCAGCACCTGGGTCATGACCAGCAACGGGACGGGGTTCTCGGCTCCGCAGCCGTGGAGCAATCGTCCGTTCTACGGGGATATGGCAACCCTCGGCGGTGACCTGACCGGCAACGGGAAGATGGACCTGCTCGCGGTCAACGCGATGGGGACATGGGTGACTCTCGCCACGGGATCCGCCTACTCCGCCGCGGCGCAGTGGTGGACGCAATCCCCGTAGCTCGCGCCACGGTGGAGCACACACTGTAGCCAGCGGCCGACTAGCCGCCGGCCGCCCCGCTGCCGGTCAGATCCTCGAGCAGCTCTCTGACGCGGGCGTCGATCTCGTCGCGAATCCGCCTCACCACCGCCACGGACTCTCCCGCGGGGTCGTCCAGCGCCCAGTCCAGGTAGCGTTTGCCGGGGTAGATGGGGCAGGCGTCCCCGCAACCCATGGTGATGACCACATCCGCCGACCTGACCGCATCGTTGGTCAGCGGTTTGGGGAACTCCCTGGAGATGTCGATGCCCACCTCGCTCATCGCTGCAACAACGGCAGGGTTGAGCCTGTCGGCTGCCTGTGAGCCGGCCGACCGGACGTGCACGGATCCCCGGGCGTGGTGATCGAGAAGGGCAGCTGCCATCTGCGAACGGCCCGCGTTGTGCACGCAGACGAAGAGCACCTGGGGCTTGGACGTGTCGCTCATCTCGAGTCGTCGCTGGTGGCGGGACGCGGCACGGCCACGCCGCGCGCGTGGTCGCGCACATCCGCGAACAGCGTGCGGATCAGCAGCCAGGCCACAGCGCCGCCGGCCAGCTGGGCGGCGATGAACGGCGCCACCGACGCGGGGCTGATGCCGGCAAAGGTGTTGGACAGCATGCGTCCGACAGTCACAGCGGGGTTGGCGAAGCTGGTCGACGACGTGAAGAAATACGCGCCCGTGATGTAAGCACCCACTGCGAACGGCACCGCTGCCGGCGTCCCCCGCCGGCT
>CATPCA010000097.1 GCA_955652545.1 Candidatus Dormiibacterota bacterium | reverse complement strand
ACTGCTGGTCGTGCTCGCTGTGGGACTGGTGATGTGGCGACGAGTGTCGCGGCCATCGTTGCCGCGGCGGCGCTCGGCCGGCTCCGAGTAGGCCGGACGTCCAGCGGCCAAAGCGCCGCAGGGCGAAGGCAGGGCTGGACAGGGCTCCACGCCGGCGCTCACAATCAGCGAACAGATGTTCGACAAGCGCAGACCCCGATGACCTCCGCGCCAGCACGCGTCGCCCGGGTCCAGTACGTCTGCTCCGACTGCGGAGCGGGTTCGCCGAAATGGCAGGGCCGCTGTGATGGCTGTGGCGCGTGGAACACCCTCGGCGAGGGGATGGTGGTGTCAGGCACCGGGCAGCGGCCGCGCCGCTCACCCCGATCCGCCCTGCCGCTCGACCGCGTCGGGGAATTCGCCGACCAGGTGCGGAGCAGCGGCATCGCCGAGCTCGATCGGGTCCTCGGCGGCGGCGTCGTGGCCGGCTCGTTGATCCTGCTCGGCGGGGACCCGGGGATCGGCAAATCGACGCTGGCGCTGCAGCTGGCGGCGCGCACAGGGTCCACGGCCCGTCCGGTCCTGTACTGCGCCGGCGAGGAGTCGTCTGTACAGGTGGCGATGCGTGCCGAGCGCCTCGGCTGCCGCCTGCCGTCGGTCGCGGTGCTCCCCGAGACAGACCTCGACGCCGTCGTCGAAGCGATCGAGGTGACGCGGCCTCCACTGGCGATCGTCGACTCCGTGCAGACACTCAGCGCGCCCAGTGCGGCCGGAACGCCGGGCAGCCCCGGGCAGGTCCGCGAGGCGGTGGGCCGGCTCCTCACCGTGGCCAAGGACACGGGGGTGCCGATCGTGCTGGTCGGCCATGTCACCAAGGAGGGCGCCATCGCCGGGCCGCGCACGCTCGAGCACATGGTGGACGTCGTCCTCTACCTCGAAGGCGAGCGGCACGGTGAGCATCGGCTGCTTCGCGGGGTCAAGAACCGGTTCGGCAGCACCGGCGAGCTCGGCCTCTTCACCATGGAGAGCCACGGGCTCCGCGAGCTCGACGCTCCCGGCCGGGCGTTCCTCGACGAGAGCAGCCTGTCGGTTCCCGGCAATGTCCTGACGGTCGCCTGCGAGGGCACCCGCCCCCTGGTGGTCGAGATCCAGGCACTGGTGACGTCGACATCGTTCGGCCTGCCCCGGCGCACCAGCTCGGGGTTCGACATCGGCCGCCTCCACCTGCTCCTGGCCGTCCTGGAGAAGCGTGCCGGGATCAGGCTGCACGAGGCCGACGTTTACCTCAACGTGGTCGGCGGTGTCCGGATCGCCGATCCCTGTGCCGACCTCGCCGTGACCGTCGCCGTGGCCGGAGCGGCGACCGACGCGCTGCTGCCGCCGCAGACCGTGGTCCTCGGCGAGGTCGGCCTGGGCGGAGAGGTGCGGCGCGCCTCTCGGATCGACGTGCGCCTCGCGGAGGCCACTGCGCTCGGTCAGGACTCCGCGCTGATCCCCGCAGGTGGCCGCGTCTCCAACGCTCCGGGCCTGCGGTTGCGACGGGTTGCCACCGTCTCTGCCGCCCTCGAAGTGCTCGCCCTAGCCTGAGCTTCGTTCACCGCCGGCGCCGCACCGCCGTTGCGAAGGGGTGACGCCAGCGGCGTCGCGCCGGTGGCTGTGCTTAGATCGAACAGCCATGCCCCGTCACTCACCGATCATCCTGCGCCGCGCCCGCGCCATCTCCCGAGGCCTGGGCGCCATCCTCGGCGTGGTGGTCGGCATCTTCTACGCGGCTTTCGTGATCACCAACTCGCCAGGCCTTTTCGCCAACAACCAGACCATCACAACGGTGGTGCTCGCCGGCAGCGCCATCGTAGGAGCGGCGGCGCTGGCCCTGGCGACGCCGATGCTCACCATCGAGCCCTACCTCTGGCTCGAACGGCTCCTCGACGAGGCGCCGGCGGGGCAGATCATCGGAGCCCTCGCCGGTGTCGTCTCGGGCCTGCTGATCGCCGCGCTGGTCGCGGTGCTGCTCGGTCCGCTGCCGTTCTACATCGGCACCGGTGTCTCACTCGCCCTGGCGTTTGCCCTCGCCCAGGTCGGAGCCAGAGTCGGCACCCGGCGCGGTGCCGCCTTCGCGACCGTTCTGCGCAGCGGCAGCGCCACCGCAGCGAGCGCAGAGCTTCCCGTCGGCGAGGGAGCTCCGATCGACGGCCCGCCGGTGGTCGTCGACACCTCGGCCCTGATCGACGGCCGCATCGTCGATGTCGCCAAGGCCGGTTTCCTGCCCGGTCGCCTGCTCATCGCCGGCTTCGTTCTCGAGGAGCTGCAGCGCGTCGCCGACTCCGGCGACCCGATGCGCCGGGCTCGCGGCCGGCGGGGACTGACAGTCCTCGAAGAACTGCAGCGACGCCGGGACGTGGTCTGCGAGGTCGTCGACCTCAACTTCCCCGACGTCGCCGAGGTGGACGCCCGGCTCATCAAGCTGGCGATGGCGCGCTCGGCCACGCTGCTGACCAGCGACCACAACCTCAACCGCATCGCGCGCATCGCCGGGCTTCGCGTCCTCAACCTCAACGACCTTGCCAACGCGCTCAAGCCGATCCTCGCCGCGGGGGAGGAGATCTCCATCGCCATCGTGCGAGAGGGAAAGGAGTTGCACCAGGGGGTCGGTTACCTCGACGATGGCACCATGGTGGTGGTCGAGAACGCGCGCGACCACCTCGGCGCCACGGTGCGCGCCAACGTGACCTCGGTGTTGCAGACCACGTCGGGACGGATGATCTTCGCCACCACCGATGCGGCCGACGCCACCAGCTCGCGCACAGGGCGAGCGGTACGTCCCCGGGCGGTACAACGCTGACCGCCGCCCTCATCATCCCGGCCAGTGGCCGGGGCCGTCGGATGGGGGAGGACAAGCTCTTCGCGGAGGTGGCGGGGCGGCCGATCCTGGCGCACACGCTGGCGGCCGCAGCCCGGTCCGGCGCCTTTGCCCGGACGATCATCGCCGCGCCAAGCGATCGCCACGCGCTGATCCGCGAGCTGGCTGAGCGCGAGGGTGTCGTCGACCTGGTGCTCACCACCGGGGGAGAGCGCCGCCAGGACAGCGTGCGCGGTGCCCTCGAGGCTGTCGGCGAGTTCGAGGTGGTTGCGGTGCACGACGCGGCGCGCCCACTCTGCCCGCCGCAGCTCTTCGTCGACTGCGTGGGAGCCGCGCAGCGCCACGGCGCGGCCACGACCGCAATCCCCGTGGTCGACAGCATCAAGCGCGTCGTCGACGGCGTGGTGCTGCAGTCGCTGGACCGCCACGACCTCTATGCCATCCAGACGCCGCAGGCCTTCCACCGCGAACTGCTCGAAACCGGCCACCGCAACGCCGTGGCCAACGGTATCGCGGTCGACGACGACGCGGCGCTGGTCGAGGCGCTGGGCCGCCCCGTGCACATCGTTCCGGGCAGCCCTGACAATTTCAAGGTGACCTACCCGCGCGATCTCGTCCTGGTGCGCGCTCTCCTGGCTGCCCGAGAATGACCATGCGCGTCGGCCTGGGCCTCGACGGACATCGCCTCGTCGACGGGCGCCCGCTCATGCTCGGCGGTGTGCGCATCCCCCACGACCGCGGCCTGGCCGGGCACTCCGACGGCGACGTCGTGGTGCACGCGCTGTGCGACGCGCTGCTCGGCGCCGCCGGGCTCGGCGACATGGGCAGGCACTTCCCGTCGAGCGAGATGCGGTGGCGCGACGTGGCCGGTGTCGACTTCCTGCACGCGGTCGCGACCCTGCTTCGTGAGCGCGGCATGCGGGTGGTGTCCGCGCAGGTGGTCGCGGTAGCCGAGGAGCCCCGCCTTGCGGGCCATCTCGAATCCATGGCGGTCGCATGCTCCGCAGCTCTGGGGATCGACCGCGCGCTCCTCCAGGTGACCGCGACGAGCACCGACGGCATGGGCTTCACCGGCGCCGGAGAAGGGATCGCCGCCTCGGCCGTGGCACTGCTCGACCACGTTCCCTGAGGGACCTCTCGGAGCGGGCGCCGACCGTCGATAGACTGTCGCGCCATGGCCCTGCGCCTCCACGACACGCTGACGCGCACCCTGCAGGAGGTCGTCCCCCTCGAGAAGGGGCACGTCAGGGTGTACACGTGCGGGCCGACGGTGTACGCGCGCGCCCATATCGGCAACTTCCGGACCTTTCTCTTCGAGGATGTGCTGCGCCGCTGGCTGGAACGGCGCTTCCCGCGGGTCACCCACGTGATGAACCTCACCGACGTCGAGGACAAGATCATCGCCGCTGCGGCGGCCGCCGGCCACGACCTGCCGGAGGAGACGGCGCCGTGGATTGCCGCATTCTTCGAGGATCTCGACACGCTCAACATCCGTCGCGCTCACCACTACCCGCGTGCCACCGAGTACATCGAGCAGATGGTCGGGCTCATCGAGCGGCTCGAGGCTGCCGGGGTGACCTACCGCAGCGACGGCAGTGTGTACTTCCGCATCGCCGCATTCCCTGAGTACGGCCGGCTCTCCGGCGTGCGCGCCGACGGACTTGTCGCCGGCGCCGGCGGCCGTGTCGACGCCGACGAGTACGACAAGGAGGACGTTCGTGACTTCGCGCTGTGGAAAGCGGCGACAGCCGACGAGGTCGGCTGGAACACGCGCCTTGGTCGCGGACGCCCCGGGTGGCACATCGAGTGCTCGGCGATGAGCATGACGCTGCTCGGCGAATCCTTCGACATCCACTGCGGTGGTGTCGACAACATCTTCCCCCACCACGAGAACGAGATCGCCCAGAGCGAGGCGGCGACCGGCAGGCAGTTCGTGCGGGTGTGGGTGCACGGTGAGCACCTGCGCACCGGCGGCGAGAAGATGGCCAAGTCGCTGGGCAACTTCGCGACCGTGGACAAGCTCGTTGCCGCCGGCGCGCGGCCGTCGGCGCTGCGCTACCTGCTCATCGCGGGCGCGCACTACGGCAGGACGGTGAACTACACGGAGGAGTCCGTGCACGCCGCGACGGAGTCCGTTGACCGCTTCGCGGACTTCAGCGAGCGGGTGCGCAGCCACGAGCCGCAAGGGGACGGAACCGCGGCGCCGGATCCGCGAGT
>CATPCA010000096.1 GCA_955652545.1 Candidatus Dormiibacterota bacterium | reverse complement strand
GCGCTCCCTCGTACGAGCTGTTCGACGCTGGGATCTCGCTGGGCGACGTGCCCCTGAGCAACGGGCACGACTCGGAACGCACGATCGAGTACGAGGACCGCTACATCGACGACTACCAGCAGCCGTCGCGCCTCGGCGGCCGCTACCGCATGCCAGCGCACGTGCACGCCGCGCTGTCGGCGGCAGGCGCGGCAGCGGCGGCGCCGTCGCGCACCACCGGCGTGCGCGCCTTCCAGCCCGGTGATCCGAGTCCGATCCAGATGGGTCGCGCCGGCTACGTGCTGGCGACCACCGACGACCTGACGCTGCGCAGCGACGTGCTCGGCAGCGCCAGCACGTTCACCCAGGCGAAGCAGGCGCTCGCCGCGCATCTCGACGCGCATCCCGAGGACACAGGCAGCATCCAGCTGCTGCCGGAGTGCGAGTTGGTGGCGCCGTGAGCGACGACTTCGGCCGCCACCACTTCCTCGCGTGGGCCCGGCAGGGCATCGCGTCGATGCTGACGAGCCCGGATTACGGCGGCTCGCTTCCCGACCGCGGCTCGCTCCAGGTGGCGCTGAACGTCATCGCCCACGGTCCCGACAGCACGACACCGGTACCGCCCGTCACCGTGCAGACCTTCGGTCCCGGCGACGTCCTCGGCTTCGACCCCGGTCACGTTGTGCGCACCGAGCCGAAGGAGTCGACGACCAACTTCGAGCCCAACTACCTCGCCGGCATCGAGTTCGACCGTCCCGACTTCCCCTGGCTGTTTACGCCCGCTGCGCCTGCCGGGGACCGCCTCCGGCCCTGGCACGCGCTCATCGTGCTCAGCGAGGCGGAGTACGTGCCGGTCCCCGGCGTGGTGCAACCCCTGCCCGCGATCGACGTCACCCGCATCGCCGCGCTGCAGCCGCTCGACGACTCCTGGAACTGGGGGCACGCGCAGGTGTCGGGCGACGCCGGGCTCGCGGCGACGGAGGCGAGCACCCCCACCGCGGTCATCTCGCGTCTGCTCTGCCCGCGCCGCCTCGACCCCGAGACCTCGTACACCGCGTTCGTCGTGCCCGCGTTCGAGATCGGCCGCCTGGCCGGGCTGGGCATGGACGTCTCCGCGGCGCACACCTCCGACCCGGCGTGGACGTCGACCACGGGCGCGCCGCTCCGCCTCCCCGTGTACTACCGCTTCCGCTTCCACACCAGCGACCAGGGCGACTTCGAGTCGCTGGTCCGCCGGCTGGTGCCGCGCCAGCTCGGGGCGAACATCGGACAGCGCCTGATCGCGGTCGACCATCCGATGCCCGGCTTCGTCGGCGCCGGACCGCCGTTGGGCATGGACGGCGCGCTGCGCAGCATCGTGGTGAAGGAGACGCCCTGGCCCGACCCCGCCAGGACGACCTTCCAGACCGCGCTCGCCGGCCTGATCAACCGCACCTCGCCGCTGGTCGACAACTCCGCCGACCCCGACCCGCACGTGGTGCCACCGATCTACGGCCGCTGGCCGGCGGGGGTGCGAACCGTCACCCTCGGAGGCACCAGCTGGCTCGACGACCTGGGCCTCGACCCCCGAAACCGTGCCACCGCGGGCACCGGCACCCAGGTGATGCAGCGGCTCAGGACGTCGCTGATGGCGTCAGCGTGGCAGCAGGTCGCGGGCATCGAGGCGGCCAACGCGGCACTGCGGCGGGCGCAGCTGGCGCGCGGCGCGCTGACGGCGCTGCACGGGCGGCTCGCCGCGACCAGTGATCCGACGGTGCTCACGCTGACCGCGCCCCTGCACGCGAAGCTCCTGGCGAGCCCCGTCACGGTGCGGGCAACGGTGGAGCAGAGCCGCGTGCCGTTGCGGCTGCTGTCGCCGGTGGCACGGCGGCTGACCCACCCGAGCGGGCTGATCCGGCGCCGCCAGGCGGCGCTCAGCGGGCGCCCTGCAGGCAGAGTCTCGCTGCTGGAACGGGTCAACGCCGGAACGCTGACAGTGGTGCCGCCTCCGTCTCCACCGGGCGGCCTCGTTCCGGTCGAGAACGTCGGCGGTGGCAGCGTCGCGCCGCCGTGGCGGAAATGGTTCCCGCTGGTGCTGCAAGCCGACACGCCGGCGGGCTCGTTCCAGGTCACGATCGACGTCGACGCGGGCCGGCCGCCGGCCCAGTCAAGTCCGACGACAGTCAGCGCCTCCGTTGTCGCCGCGGCGCTGCAGCGACCGGACTTCGTGCTCACCGAACCTGGTGTACGGCTGCCGGCGCCGGGCGCCGCCGGGCCCGACTCTCCCCAGGCCGCGCGGTTCCGCCAGGCGCTCACACTGCTGGCGGAGGGGTGGACCGCGGCGGCGCCGGACCCACCGCCGCGGCCGGCGCTGGACGCCACCGCGCTGCGAACGACGATCGTCGAGCGGCTGCAGCCGGCAACCACGGTGGCGGCGCGCATGCAGTCGATCGTTTCCGTGGCGGGACACCTCGGCTGGCATCCCGCCGACCCGATTCGCGAGGTCATGGCGGCGCCCTCGTTCCCGCAGCCGATGTACGCGCCGCTGCGCGACCTCAGCGAGCAGTACGTCCTGCCCGGTGCGGATCAGATCCCCGCCGACACGGTCGGCCTTCTCGAGGCCAACCACGCGTTCGTCGAAGCGTACATGGTCGGCCTCAGCCACGAGATGGCGCGCCAGCTGCTCTTCGCCGGCTACCCCACCGACTGCATGGGCACGTACTTCCGTCAGTTCTGGGACGTCAGCAAGTACGTGCCCGAGCCGGGTGATCCGAGTGACCCGGCGCAGCTCGCTGAGCTGCTGAAGGACATCCCGCCGATCGTCACCTGGCCACTGGGCGCGGGGCTGGGCCAGCACGAGAACCGCACCGGCACCGTTCCAGACAATGTTGTCCTCATCATTCGGGGTGAGCTGCTGCGCCGCTATCCCGATGCGATCATCTACGCGGCGCGCGCCAAGGTGGTGAACGGCCAGCGCGTCATCGACGAGACCGCCGAGAAGCACCCGATGTTCGGCGGCACCCTCTCGGCGGACACGAACTTTCTCGGGTTCAACCTGTCCGCGGCCGACGTCAAGGGCGGCACGGCCGCCGCACCCGAGGGCTGGTTCTTCGTATTCCAGCAGCACCCGACCGGCCCGCGCTTCGGCCTCGAGCCGTCCGGCGCCGAGCCGGTGACGCGCTGGGCCGACCTCGCCTGGACCAACTTCGGCGGCGTGCCGGTCGCGGCTCCTGCCGCCCCTGCCGCGCCCGCGCTTCACGCGGCAGCCTTCGCCCCGGTCAAGCTCGTCGGACCGTGGACGCCGGCACGGCTGGCGTCATCGACCTTCGCGTTGGTGCTCGCCGACCGGCCGATCCCAGCGTTCCTCTCCGCGTCGCTCCCGCCCGCCGCCGTCACCGTGAGCGGCGACGACGCGTCCAACCAGTGGGGCTGCGATGCGGCGCAGACGGCGTACATCACCGCCCGCCTGCCTTTCCGCGTGGCGATTCACGGCGACCTGATGGTGCCGGGC
>CATPCA010000095.1 GCA_955652545.1 Candidatus Dormiibacterota bacterium | reverse complement strand
GTCGAGGAGTCGACCGGGGAGGTCCAGGCGCAGATCCTCGCCCGACTGGACGACGATCGCGCTGCCGACATCCTCGAGGCAATGTCGCCTGATGAGGCGGCCGACCTGCTCGGCGACCTCCCCGAGGAGAGACGCGAGCAGTTGATCGCCAAGATGGAAGCCGACGAGGCGGAGGACGTCGAGGAGTTGCTCGGTTACGAGGAGGACACGGCCGGCGGCCTGATGACGACCGAGTTCGTCGCCGTCCCGGTCACGCTCACAGCCCAGCAGACCATCGACCGGCTCCGCGAGCTCGAACCGAACGCGGAGTCCATCTACTACGTGTACGTCGTCGACGAGGACGAACGTCTACTCGGCGTGCTGTCCCTGCGCGACCTGATCGTGGCCAGGCCGGAGACGCCGATCGCCGACATCATGATCAAGCGCGTCGTGGCCGTCCCGATCGACGGCCGACCGGAGGACGTGGCCGCGGTCATGTCCAAGTACAACCTGCTCGCGGTGCCCGTCGTCGACGATGAAGACCGGATGCAGGGGATCGTCACCATCGACGACGCCATGGACGAGGTGATGCCGGCCGGCGTGCGTCGCCGCGCCAGGGCACTGTGATGCGACAGCGGAAGGCACGTGAAGACGGCCCCCCGTCAGACCAGCACGCTGCGCCGCCGTGCCGCGGAGGCCGCCGCCCAGCGGCGTGACCGCCGGCGCGCGCGCCCGCGGCGATTTGCCGGGGCGTGGCGTTACCTGGCCGTCATCGGTCCGGGCATCATCGTGGCCAACGCGGGCAACGACGCCGGCGGCGTCTTCACCTACAGCAACACCGGCGCCAAGTACGGCAACCACCTGCTGTGGGCGTTCCTGCCCATCCTCGTCGCGCTGATCGTCACCCAGGAGATGGTGGGCCGCCTGGGAACGGTGACCGGCAAAGGCCTGATGGACCTCATCCGCGAGCGCTTCGGCGTGCGCTGGACGCTCTTTGCCGCAGTGGTCGTCCTCATCGCCAACGGCGGCACCACCCTCGCCGAATTCGCCGGCGTTGCCGGTGGGCTTGGACTCCTCGGAGTGCCGCTACCCATTGCGGTCATCGGCGCCGCGGTCCTCATCGGGGTGCTGGTGATGCGCGGCAATCGGAGGATCGTCGAGCGCGTCTTCCTCGCGCTCGGCCTCACCTTCGTGTCGTACATCGTCACGGCGTTCACTGTGCATCCCAATTGGGGGGCGATCGCTCGCAGCGCCGTCGTCCCCGACCTCACGCACCCGGCATCGGTGGCCCAGGGTGCCTACTTCGTCGACCTGATCGCACTCATCGGCACCTCGATCACTCCGTACATGCAGCTGTTCCTGCAGTCCTCCATCGTCGACAAGGGGACGCAGGAGAAAGACCTCGGCCTGGTGCGGGCCGACATCATCAGCGGATCGATCTTCGCCGTCGCCGTCGCGATGTTCATCGTGATCACGACCTCAGCGACCCTCTTCGGGCCATCGGCGGCGTACCCCCATGGGCTCGCCGGTGTCGGGGTGAACTCGGCGCAACAGGCAGCCTCGGCTCTCGCTCCCCTGGCTGGCGTCCACGCCCAACAGCTGTTCGCCATCGGGCTCGTCGGCGCATCGCTGCTGGCCGCGGCTGTGCTGCCGCTGAGCACGGCCTTCGTCATCTGCGAAGCCTTCGGCGCCGAGCGCAGCGTGCAGAGCAGCTTCCGCGACGCCCCGTTGTTCTTCACGCTGTTCATCGGCCTGCTCGTGATCGGCGCCGGGATCATGCTCATCCCCGGCGTGCCCATCGCGGGAGTGGCCATCGGGACGCAGACGCTCGACGGCATCCTGCTGCCGATCCTGCTGGTCTTCATCATCATGCTCGCCAACGACCGGCGGCTCCTGGGCAGCCGCAGCAACGGCCCGATCTACAACGTCATCGCGGTGGCGCTCGCGTCCGTCCTGATCCTGCTGACCACCGTGCTTGTGTTCACCACGCTCTTCCCGGGCGTGATTGGCTGAACTGTTGGCCCAACCCTTGGCGCGACCCCGCGCCGTTCATGACACCAGGCCGGCGACGCCGAATTGCGAGATGGCTCGGGCCGCGCTCCGCAACCCCGCCTCCAGCGCTGTCGGGAAAAAATCCGTGTCGTCGCGCTCGGCGGCGGCGCAGGCTGCCAGGAAACCGCCGGCCAGGGCGTCGCCTGCACCGGTTGGGTCCACGACCCCGTCCACACGGACTGCGGGTCGCGAGATCACCCCGTCGCCGGTCACCACCGCTGCGCCGTCCGGTCCGCCCTTGACCACGACTGCTCGCAGGCGGCCGACGCCACACATCGCGATCGCCTCCTGCCGCCAGGTGGTCACCGGCGCACCGGTGAGGCTGGCCAGCTCGCTGCGGTTGAGGAAGAGGGCGTCGCAGGCGTGCGCCACTTCGCGCACCGCATCGCGCTCGGGCCCGGTGTAATCGGTCATCGAGTCGGCGGCGACCAGGCGCGCGGAGCTCTGCGCGAGAACGTCGCGCTGCAGCGCGGGACGCATGCTCGCCAGGAACAGCACCTGCGCGCGCGCGGCGGCCGGCGGCAAATTCGGCTGCCATGATGCGTCGCAGCCATCGTCGCTGACGGTGTCGACGGCGATCCATCGGTCGAAGTCGTGACGGGCGTGCCACCGGAAGGTTGGCTCGTCGCTGGTCACCAGGCCGTCGAGGTTGATGCGTGTGCCGCGCAATAGACCTGTGAACGCGCCGGCGTGGTCACGCCCGACGATGCCGTTGAGGTGGACGGTGGCCGAGACGGCCGCGGCCAGTGCGAAATACACAGCTGAGCCACCGAGCTCAAAGGGATGGTGCCCGGCGGGAGTGGTGATGTCATCGACGTGCACCGTGCCGGCGACGGCGATCTCCCAGGTCACCGCCGCGCGCACCGCCGCGGTGCGCGGCTGACCACGGCGCGCGTTCTCTCAATCGCGAAAGAGCGGGATGATCCGGGCGGTCACCGGCGCCCGTTCCTCGCGGGCGCGCTCGAGGAGCAGTCCCTGGGTGGCGAACAGCACGTCGGAGACATGTCCGGGCTCACGGTTGATGCCGAGCTGGTCGCGCAGCTCGCCGTCGAGCGCTCCAACGAAGCGCACCACCGCGCTCCACAGTTGGGTCGGAAGCAGGCGATCGCCGCGCTCGCGACAGCGCTCGAGCAGGTCGATGAGCGCATCGGATTCACGGAGCAACAGGCGCGTGCGCCCGACCCGCGGGCGGCGCCAGACAGCGTCGCGGTCGATGCGACGCAGCTCGAACACGGTGCGCTCGATGGGTCCGGCGAACTGCCTGCGGAAGACCGCCTCCTGCGCGGGTCCGGGCAAGCGCCGGGGAAGAGCTGCGTTCTCCATCGCCGCATTGTAGCCAGCCCGGGGCCGCGCGCCCGCCGGGGATGACGCGCGTCAGGGCTGCCGCGTAGCGGTCGGGTAGCAGAGCGAACGCCACGCCCCGCGATGGGCCACCAGGTGCACGGTTCGGCGGAGGCTGATGGTGCGCGACGCGTCGCCGATCGTGTACTCCACGTCCAGTTCGGCGGCATGCGCGTGGACCATCCCCGAGTCAGGGTCGCGCCAGTCCGCGAGGTGGCGCACCTGGTTGACCTTGACGCCGCGGAGCGTGGCCAGCGCCCCGATCCGCTGGGCGGCGATGAACGCCTCGAGCGTCCCCCAGCTCTGCTGGCACTCGGGGCTGAGAAGGCTGAAGGCGCGGCGGTACTGCCGGGCGCGCATCAACTCGACGAACACCGCTTCGCTGAACGCCGGGTTGGAGCGCGGGCGGCCCGTAGAGGTGACGCCGCGCTCGTGGTCGGCGACCAGCGTCGAGGCCCGCCCCGTCGGGGCTGTGGGGTCGGCGCGCTCAGCCTCCACCAGCGTCGCCGGGGCCGCGGCCCCGTGGCGCCAGAAGGTGCGGGTGTGGGAGTCGACGAGGTGGGGACGCTCGGCCGCGGGGAGCCGGGTCATGCTGACAGGCGACGACTCGTCCGAGCTCCGGTCGAAGACGCGGCGCAGGATCCGTGGGGCACGCATCAGTTGCCGCCGGCCGCCTCGAGCACGACTTCGACATCCCGCGATCCAACGCGAT
>CATPCA010000094.1 GCA_955652545.1 Candidatus Dormiibacterota bacterium | reverse complement strand
TGACCGACGCGGCCGTTCTGGCCGGAGCCAAGTGGCTGCCGGCGCTGCCTTCGGCCGCCGACAAGAGGCTGGCGGCCCAGGTGGCGCTGCAGGTGGTGCACAACTCGTATCCGTGGACGGGGAGCGGCCAGTGGTGGACCTCACTGCTCAACCAGGGAACGATCAACGGATCCGATATCAGCGTCACCGTCTGTTCCGGCATGACCCCACCGGGCGGCAGTGGGGCGTGCACGGGTGGCGTGAGCCCTGCCGGGGCCGCCGGTCCCATGGTGCTCACGGTCAACGTACCGCCGCTGACGGCCAAGACCACTGTCAACCACCGGCCCGGGTACGTCGAGGCGGTGATGTATCAGCAGGCGGCCTCCTTCTTCTCGGGTTTCGTCGGCCAGACCAACCAGGCCGGCGCCCAGTCGGTCGGCTTTCACTTCGCGCCCAATCAGCCGTTCCCGTTCGCCCTGTTCTCGCGGACGATCATCCAGTCGGGCAACCAAGGCGAGACCATCGCGGGCAACATCTACGCGGACCGCTTCCTGGCTCCGCAGAGCAACGGGCACGCGGGCATCTGCGCGGCGCCGTACCTCGACCGCAACCTAAACACGCTCCAGGGATACATCTTCCTTGGCTACCCGCAGCAGGACGACGGCGCGGCGTACCAGAACGACGGGCAGTCGACCTCGCGTGGGGATCCCATCGTCGATGGCGCCACCTGCCCGGCGGCCGGTGGGGTCGTCGCGATGAGCGCCAACCCGCTGAACGCCAGTGGCTGCAACGCCGGCTACCCGGGCAACGCCAGCGGTTCGCCGATCTCGTTCGACGCCGCCGATGGCGCCTGTGAGGCGAACCCGGCAATCCAACCGCCGGTGGTGGCCGCCCTCCCCAACCTGCCTGTGTACCCAGGCACGGCCTGCGGGACGGCTGGTCTGGTGGGTGGCGTGTATCAGCCTGACGAGTACCAGTGCGCCAACGGAGCCGCCCTGGTGATCAACCGCCCGCTGGCCAAGGGCATCTACGAGATCGACGCCGGCGCCAACACGGGCGGCTGCGACGTGACCATGGATGGCACCATCACGCAGCTGCTGGGCGTGACGTTCTACCTCAAGGGCGGGGCCGGCATCTGCATCACGCTGCCTTCAGGCCTGACCATCACCCAGACGCCCTACGACGCGGGGACTGGTGCGGCCGGGGACGGACGGTACATCGCGCTCTCGGACAACGTGCTCAACCCCACCATCAGCCTGCGGTCCGGCGGAGGGGGGTCCACGTCAGGGATCTGGAACGTCACCGGAGTGATCTGGCTGCCCACGGGCACGGTCACGATCGCCAACAAGTCCGCCATCGAGGACCAGGGACAGATCATCGTCAACAGCTGGAACGACCAGAGCGGCAACCACCAGAACCCGGGCGTGACGTTCAACGCGAGCCTGGCACCCGCACAGAACGAGCTCCTGCAGCTCACCGAGTAGGCGCACCGCCTGAGTGCGCTCCGTTCCTCCCGCCGCTGCCTGAGCCGGTCCGCAGCTACTCGGAGTCCTCGTCCACGAAGTAGGTCTCGCAGGCCCACTCCATGAGCTCCTCGGTCATCGCCACCGGGCGGCCGAAGTACCGCGCGGCGTGGATGATGTGGTTGAGCAGGTCGCGGGGGTGCGAGCCGTGCATCGGGCGGCCCTTGTTCGTGTAGTGGTTGACGATCAGGTTGTCGAGGACCTCGTCCTCGAGCCTGACGCCCTCCATCGCGCAGCGCCGGCGCCAGATCTCGCGGTACTGGTCCTCGGTCGGGTCGGGGACGTGCACCTTGAAGTGCACGCGGCGGAGGAAGGCCTCGTCCATCAGGTTCTGCGGACGCAGGTTGGTGGAGAGGATGAGCAGGCAGGTGAAGGGCACCGCCACCGTCGTGCCGGCGCGGCTGATGTTGGCGTAGTCGATGTGCTTCTCGAGCGGGACGATGAGCCGGTTGAGCAGGTCGCGCGGTGACATGTTCTGCTGGCGGCCGAAGTCGTCGACCAGGAAGAGGCCGCCGTTGGCCTTGAGCTGCATCGACGCCTCATAGAAGCCCAGGGTGGAGTCGAAGCTCAGCTCCAGCATCTTGGGGGTGAGCTCACCCCCAACCTTGACGGCTGGTCGCTGCACCAGCTGCCAGCGCCGATCATGCGGCGGCAGGTCGCGCTCGATGGGCGTGTGGTGAATGGGGTCGAAGAACCGGATCACCTCACCGTGGACGTACAGCGCCAGCGGGACGAACAGCGGCGGTCCCATCAACGAGGCGGCGGCCTCGGCGATGCTCGTCTTGCCGTTGCCGGGGGGCCCGTGGAGGAAGATCGCGTCGCGGGCGGAGAGGGCGGGACCGAGGTGGTCAAGCACCTCTCGGGGGAGCACGAGGTGGTCGAACGCGTCGGCCAGGCGGGCGTGGGTGACCACGCCGTCGACCATCCCCTGCTGCTCGGCCATCGCTGTGTACTCGCCGATCGGCACCGGGGCCGGGCCGGCGTACTGGTTGAGCTCGAGGAGCTCGCGGGCGCGCTGCCTGCCGGTGCCGGAGATCTGGTGTTCCATGCCCGCGGTGATGTCCTCACCGGGGGCGAGCGAAGTCATGCGGACACCGGCGGTGCTGATGTACCCCTCGTCGGCGAGGAACTTGAGCGTCGTCCCGACCAGGCCGAAGGGGAGGCGGATGTGCGCCGCGATGTCGCGGCCGAGCATGCTGCCGTTGAAGTACAACACCTTGAGCACGAGGTCGCAGGTGAAGCTGAAGGGGAGGCCCGTCTCCTCGGCCGTTCGCGGCGGCGGTGGCAGAGCGATCGGCGCGGACGCGGTCGAGGGAACCGAGAGAGCCATGGCCTCAATTGTCCCATCGGGCGCTGGCTGAGCCCGCGCCGTTGCCAAGCCGCGTCATGTGGTGACAGGGGATCGGACATCTGCAGGGTCCCCACCCGGGACGACGGTGATAGGGTGATGGCAATGCACCCAGTTCCCATCGACGAGGGAGCCAAGGACCGCCGCCGGATCGGCCCATTCTGGATCGAGGAAGGGATGGGCCTGCTCTACGCAGGTGCAGCCATCGTGGCGGTCGTGGTCGCCCTCTACATCGTGGCGGTGCTGCTCCGCCCCGCGTAACCCGCCTACCTCGACGCCGTTCAACGATCGGCGAACGAGTTCGGAACAGAGGATCCCTGTGCCTTCCAGGCCATTCCGGCAGGGCCGCAGCCGCGGTCACCTGTCCACGCGACCGGTGCGCGGTCCGCATTCCCTGGCGGCCGTGCAGCCGCTGCGACGGCGTCGCCGGGCCCATCTGCGCCGGCCGCACAAGCGTCACCGCCTGCGCATCGCGGTGATCACGGTCACCGTCCTCGCCTCCGTCTCAGCCGCCCTGATCGGCGCCGCGTTCATCGCCTACGCGTCCTATCGCACCCAGCTTCCCGACGCGGCCACCGTGGCGGCCATGGAGCCGCCGCTCGACAGCCACGTGTTCGACAGCAAGGGCAACCTCATCGCTGTCTTCAACGACAACGGTGTGCGCCATGTTCATGCCACCCTCGACAACATCTCGCAGTTCGCCAAGCTGGCGACGATCGATGTCGAGGATCGGCACTTCTACAGCGAGGGCTCGTGGGACCTCCCCCGCCTGGTCAAGGCGGGCTGGGACAACCTGCGCCACACCAACAGCAGCGGCGCATCGACCATCACCGAGCAGCTCGCCAAGATCAGCTTCTTCAACGCGCCCGAGCGATCGCTCGACTACAAGATCAAGGAGATCGTGCTCGGCAACGAGCTCGACGCCAACTTCACCAAGAACCAGATCCTCGAGATGTACCTGAACCGCGTCCCCTACGGGAACCACGCGATCGGCATCGAGACCGCGGCCGAGCTGTACTTCTTCAAGTCGGCGAAGGACCTCGACCTCGCCCAGTCGGCGATGCTTGCCGGCCTGCCCCAGTCGCCGACCGTGTACAACCCGGTCCTCGACAACGGCGCCAACACCCTCGCCAAGGAGCGCCAGAAGGTGGTGCTCCAGGCCATGGTCAGCAACGCGGACATCACCCAGAAGCAGGCCGACGCCGCCTACGCCGAGCCGCTCGTCTACCACGACTGGCGCCTCAGCAGTCCCAACAAGTACCCCAACGTGACCGATTACGTGCAGCGGTGGCTCAACTACAACTACGGCGACAACTACATCAACCCCGGGGGGTGGGACATCTACGCCACCGTCAACCCCACGCTGCAGGCGGCAGCTCAGAAGTCGCTCCACGACGGCATCGCCGCCATCCGCGCCGCCCACAACGCCGGTGACGGCGCGCTGGTCAACATCGACCCCAAGACGGGGAAGGTCCTGGCG
>CATPCA010000093.1 GCA_955652545.1 Candidatus Dormiibacterota bacterium | reverse complement strand
GAGCACGCCGCCCGAGCTTCGCGCCGGCAACGCCACCGTCAGTGTCATCCAGTCGGCCCAGGGATACACAGTGCGTGGCGGCGCGGAGCGACAGACGACAGCGCCAGCGCTGTACGCGCGCACGCCCGGGATCTACGGGGCGCTCTTCGACCAGGCGCTCGGCACTGCCGAGTCGGGGATGAAGGTGCTGGGGGCGACGACCTACAAGCCGATGGCGCAGTACGCGGCGGGCGGCACCGCGCCGGCCGCGAACACCCTGGGGAGCGCCCTGCAGCTCACCGCTCAGATGATCGTCACGGAGCCGTCGGTGAAGATCTGCCATGTCGTCCTCAGTGGTTTCGACACCCACCAGGCGGAGTCGACCCGGCAGACAGCGCTGCTCGGTGAGCTGGACACGGCGATCAGCGCGTTCATGACGGACCTCGCCGCGCACGGCCAATCCGACCGCGTGGTGCTGATGACGTGGTCGGAGTTCGGCCGGCGCATCAACGAAAACGGCAGCCTGGGTACCGACCACGGCGCAGCGGCGCCCCTGTTCATCGTTGGCAAGCCGGTCAAGGGCGGGCTGTACGGCGAGCAACCGTCACTGACGAGCACGATCGACGGAGGCAACCTCAAGTACACCGTGGACTTCCGCAGCGTGTACCAGACGCTCATCCGCGACTGGCTGCAGGGCGACGCGGCGGCCGTGCTCGGAGCCGGCTACCCGGAGCTGTCGGTATTCAGCGCGGCGTCATCGGTCTTCAGCCCGGCGTAGGTCAGCGGCGCGGTCGCGGTCCCGCGGCGGCTACGCTCCGCGCATGAGCGAACCCGCCGCCGGATCCCCATCGCATGCCGACATCGACCTGTTGAGCAACAGCAGCGAATTCCTGCGCCTGCTCGACATCCACTACGACGAGATGGGACCCACCCGTGTGACCGGTTGGTTCGAGGTCGGCCCGCAGCACCACCAGCCGTTCGGCCTGCTCCACGGCGGGGTGCTGGCGTCGGTTGTCGAAACCTTCGCCTCCGTCGGCGCGTGGCTCGCGGTCCGCGACAGCGGCCGGGCGGCGGTGGGGGTCGCCAACGCCACAGACTTTCTCCGACCAACCAAGGACGGCCGCATGGACGTCGTCGCCACCGCTTTTCACCAGGGCGGAACGCAGCAACTCTGGGACGTCATCATCACCCGCGCCGTCGACGGCAAGGCGGTGGCTCGCGGCCGCGTGCGGCTGCAGAACCTCGACGGTCGCTAGCGCACTGCCGATCTTCCCCAACCAGCCCTACACTGCGGCCATGACCGCCATGACCACCGTGATCTCGTTGTTCTTTGCCCTCTGGCTGGCGATGACCGTGGCGTTCATCGCTCTCGAGGTGCATACGCAGGCCTTCTACGCGCTGTTCGTTGCCCTCGGGTCGGCAGCCGCGGCGATCTGTGCGCTGCTCAACGGCGACCTCTGGCTGCAGGGGGTGCTCTTCGCGGTCATCAGCATCGGCGGCTGGTCATTGGTCCGGCCGACGCTGCGCGCGCGCTTCGACCACTCCGTGCCCATCCCGAAGTTCCTCGGCATCCAGGCGAGCGCCGACGGGCTCATCGGGCAGCGGGCCGTCACGCTCGACACAGTCGGCGACGAGCATCATCCGGGGCACGCGCTGTTCGCCGGGAGCCGTTGGCTGGCCGTCACCGACCTTCCAGAACCGCTGGCCGCCGAAGTGCCGGTGGTGGTGGTGGCCGTGCGGGGGACAACTCTCCTCGTGCACCCGGTGCCATGAGCACCTTCGGACGACCCGACCGACACCACCCTGAGGAGGGGAGACATCGTGCTTGACACCGGCAGCGTCGTCGCCTTCGTCGTCATCGCGGTCGCCGCGCTCCTGATCATCATCGCGCTGGCGCAGTCGATCAAGGTCGTGCAGCAAGGGTATGTCGGCGTCGTCCAGCGATTCGGCCGTTATGTCGCGCCGGTTCGGCCTCCGGGCGTCACGCTGATCGCTCCCTTCATCGATCGCCTCGTCCGCGTCGACATGCGCGAGACACCGAGGACGGGCGATCGGCAGGAGGTGATCACTGCAGACAACGTGGCGGTCGCCGTCAACGCCACCATCTTCAGCCAAGTCGTTGACGCGCAGGCCGCGCTGTTCGCCGTCTCCAACTATTTCGTCGCCATCGACCAGCAGGCGCGCACCACCCTTCGTAACGCGTTCGGCAATGTGACGCTCGACCAGGCGCTGTCGCAACGCGAGCGCATCAACGCCAGCATGCAGGAGCAGATGGAACAGGTCACCGACAAGTGGGGGATCCGGATCAGCCGCATCGAGATCGTCGACATCACGCCCCCCGCGCAGATCCTCCAGGCGATGGCCCTGCAGAAGCAGGCCGACCAGGAGAAGCGCGCTCGGATCCTCCAGTCGGAGGGCCAGCAGATGTCAGCAGTCAACATCGCTGACGGCAATCGGCAGGCGCAGATCAAGAACGCGGAAGGGGAGAGGCAGGCCAACATCCTCCGCGCCGAGGGCCAGCGGCAGGCCCTGATCCTCGAGGCCGAGGGACGCGCCCAGGCGATCGCCACGGTGTACAGCGCCATCAAGACGGCCGCGCCTGACCCGACGCTGGTCGCCATCCTCCAGCTCGACACGCTCGCCAAGTTCGCCGACAGTGACAACACGACCATCGTCGTGCCGGCCGAATCCGCCGCCCTGCTCGGTGCCGCGCAGGCGCTCCGCTCGGTGATCAAGGACGCGCCCTCCTTCACCGCGGAGGTGGTGACCCCGACACCGCCGACCTGATCGCCACCGGCCCGTCACGATCTCGCGCGTACCATGGGCGGGTCATGACCGCCGGTCCCCTGCTCCGCGCCCACGCCGACCCGCTCGGCGACCTGCCCGTGGCCTTCGACTACGACCACCTCTCACTCGTGCCGCGGGTGTCGTCCTCGCTCACTCACCGCGCCGACGCCGACCCGGAGGTGACGGTGGGTCCGCTGCGCCTGCGCCTGCCGCTGCTCGGTGCGCCGATGCCCGACGTCTGCGGACCCGACATGTGCTCTGCGCTGGCCCGTGCCGGCGCGCTGGGCGTGCTCCACCGCTTCCAGCCCCTTGCCGAGCAGGTGGCGGAGTTCGAGGCATCGCACCTCGGCGCGCCGACGTCGGTGGGGGCTGCCGTCGGTGTCACCGGAGACTACCGGGAGCGGTTCATCGGGCTGTACGGCGCCGGCTGCCGGATCGTCTGCCTGGACACCGCCAACGGCGCCCACGAGCAGGTGGGCGGCGCCATCGAGTGGATCCGAACACAGGCCGACGACGTCTTCGTCATCGCCGGCAATGTCGCCAGCGCCGAGACATTCCGCTGGCTCGAGGACCGCGGCGCCGACGCCATCCGCGTCGGCATCGCCGGCGGCAGCGTCTGCGAAACCAGGACAGAGACCGCCGTGTATGCGCCCACCCCGCATGCCGTCGCCGAGGCGGCGCAGGTGCGCCGTCGCGCCCTCATCATCGGCGACAGCGGCGTGCGCCACCCCGCCGACATGTGCAAGCTGCTCGCTCTCGGTGCCGACCTGGTCATGGTGGGGTCGGCACTGGCCGGCACCCGTGAGGCGCCCGGCCGAGTCATCGTCGTCAATGGCAAGAAGGTGAAGATCATGCGAGGCGCCGCGTCCTTCTCAGTGCAGCAGCAGGCCGGTACGGAGGATCCGGGATACGTCGAGGGCACCGAGACGCTGGTGTCGTACAAGGGCGGGGTCGACGACGTGGTGCGCCGCTACCTCGCCGGTCTGCGCAGCTCGATGTCGTACATGGACGCGCGCACGCTGGACGAATACCGCGAAAACGTCAGCTTCATCGTCCTGCGCTGACGGCCTCGCGCCGCCTCGTCTCGGCGGCGACCGCGTCCACCATGCCGGCCGTGTCATCGCAGAACACGCCGTCGGCGCCATGGCGCAGTGCCCTCGCCGCCGCGTTCCCGGTGCGCGCGCCCCAACCGAACAGCAGCAGCCCGGCGTCGTGGACGACAGCGGCGCGCGACGGCGTGCAACCGCGGTGGTACAGGTTGAGCGCATCCACCCCGGCGGACTGCAGCGCGGCGACCCGGCGGCCACCGCCGCTGGACCGCAGCCACAGCGTGGGGAACACGAGGCGAACATCGGGGTACCGCCGGCGCCATTGTGTGATCGCGTCCACCCGCCAGTAGGTGAGCCACAGTCGCGATGGGTCCCCGTACTTGCGCGCGTTGGCGACCACCTTGCCGGCCGCGGCCGGCGCCGCCATGTCGAACGACATGTGCAGCCGCGACCCGAATTCGCGGTACACATCCTCAACCGATGGCACGTGTGCGGGCAGCTCGTCGCGACGCAGGTGCGATACCGGCCGTCTGAGGCGAGCCATGACGCCCGGGTGAATCAGCACGGCGACGCCGTCAGCCGTCAGCGCGACATCGCTTTCGATGCCGGTGGCACCGGCTTCCAGCGAAAGCCGGAACGCCTCCAACGTGTTCTGCAGATGGCGAGTCCTGGCGCCGCCACGGTGGGCGAAGCCGATGATCTGCGACACCCGACCACGGTACGCGATCGCCTCAGCACATCCGCGGTCTAGGCTTGGGCGATGACCGAACCACAGGCGGACCTGTTCGGTGGCCAGGCACGACCCGCGCAGGACGGCGGCGTCCCCGGGTCCCAACGTCCCACCGCGCCGCTCGCCGCCAGGATGCGACCGCGCACCCTGGACGAGTTCGCCGGCCAGGAGCGCGTCGTCGGGCCGGGAAGCGTGCTGCGCCGCGCGCTCGAGGGCGATCAGCTGCCGTCGCTGATCCTCTGGGGTCCTCCGGGGAGTGGCAAGACCTCGCTGGCGATCATCCTCGCGGCGATGTCGGGTGCAGCATTCGAATCGGTGAGCGCCGTTTCGTCAGGCGTGGCCGAGTTGCGCAAGATCATGGAGCGTGCCCGCGACCGCCGCCGCATGGGCCAGCGGACGATACTCTTCATCGACGAGATCCACCGCTTCAACAAGGCGCAGCAGGACGCCGTGCTCCCCGACGTCGAGAGCGGCACTGTGACCCTGCTCGGTGCCACCACCGAGAACCCCAGCTTCGAGGTCAACGCCGCGCTGCTGTCGCGGGCCCGCGTGCTCCGCCTCGAGGCGCTTGACGACACTGCGCTCGGCAGCCTCATCGAGCGTGCCATCGCCGACCCCGAACGTGGCCTTGGGGGCGGTGAGGTGGTGCTCGACGCAGTGGCACGCGACCGCCTGATCCGCCTGTCCGGCGGCGATGCACGCATCGCGCTGGACGCGCTCGAGCTGGCGGTTGCGGCCACTCGCGACAGCAACGGGCGCGCCGTCGTCGACGCCGCCGCTGTCGAGGGCGCCCTGCAGAGCCCAACTCTGCTCTACGACCGCGCCGGCGATCAGCACTACTGGCTGGCGTCGGCGTTCATCAAGTCGATGCGTGACAGCGACCCAGACGCCTCGGTGTACTGGCTGGCGCGGATGCTGGAGGCGGGCGAGGACCCGCTCTTCTGCGCCCGCCGCATGGTGATCCTCGCCGCCGAGGACGTTGGACTGGCCGACCCGGCGGCGTTGGGGGTGGCGGTCGCAGCTCAGCAGGCGGCGCACTTCGTCGGCATGCCCGAGGGTTACCTGCCGCTTGCGGAAGCGGCGCTCTACCTCGCCACCGCACCCAAGAGCAACTCAGCGATGCGCGCATACAGCAAGGCCCTCGAGGATGTGCGTGAGACGCTCCACCTACCCGTGCCGCTGCACCTGCGCAACGCGTCGACCCCGTTGACGCGCGGGATGGGCTTCGGCAGCGGCTACCGCTACGCCCACGACGAGGTCGACGCAATGGTCGACCAGCAGCATCTTCCCAACTGCCTCGAGGGTCATCGCTACTACGTGCCCACCGACCATGGCGCCGAGGCCGAGATCGCCGCTCGGCTGCAGCGCACCCGCGCCGCGCTCCAAGCGCGCACTAATCCTCCGGCCCCACCCGGGTCGTGACCTGGTCGACCGTGTAGTAGACGGCGACGAGCGCGGTGAGGATCAGCACCGCCTGCGCGCTCACGAACGCGACGCCGATGCAACCCAGGTAGATGACGATCCCCGCGCCGAAGCGCACCACCGACCGGATCGAGACCGGCGGAGCGTCTTCCGCCCGGCGCAGCTCCGGGTGGGCGCCGATCCACGCGTAGGCGGCGTCGAACCACAGCGACATGAAGAGGAGAGACCCGCTGAAGAGCGCCGCGGCGGTGTGCGATT
>CATPCA010000092.1 GCA_955652545.1 Candidatus Dormiibacterota bacterium | reverse complement strand
TCGTACTTCTTCCATTGCGCGAAGCCCATGTCACCGGTGCACATCAGCAGCACCCGATAGGCGATGCGCAGGCGCTGGAGGATGGCCTCCGCATGGCCGGTGAGCAGCTCGAGCTCGGCCAGCGACCGCTGCGGCGTCGTGAAGCGCACCATCTCGACCTTGTCGAACTGGTGCATGCGGATGTAGCCGCGCGTGTCCTTGCCCGCGGCGCCCGCCTCGCGTCGCCAGCACGGTGTGAGCGCCGCGTGAGCGATCGGCAGCAGCGAGCCGTCGAGGATCTCATCGCGATAGAGGTTGGTGACGGGCACCTCCGCCGTCGGGATGAGGAACAGGCCATCGTCGGTCCTGTACGCCTGGTCCTCGAATTTCGGCAGCTGCGCCGCGCCGACCATCGAGTCGCGGCGCACCAGGTACGGGGGAGCGACCTCGCTGTACCCGTGCTCGAGGGTGGCGATGTCGAGGAAAAGACTCCCCAGCGCGCGCTGCAGCTGCGCGCCGTCTCCGCGGAGGACGGCAAAGCGCGAGCCACTCACCTTGACCGCTCGCTCGAAGTCAAACAGGCCGAGGGCTTCGCCCAGGTCATAGTGCGAGCGGGGCTCGAAGTCGAACTGCGCCGGGTCACCCCAGCTGCGCACGACCACGTTGCCGCTCTCGTCAGCTCCGTGTGGCACTGACTCATGCGGCGGGTTGGGTACGTACAGGAGGAGGTCGTTGATGCGCGAATCGAGGTCGGTCAGCTGCGCTTCCCCGGCCTGGACGCGCAGTTTCAGCTGCCCCAGCGTCGCGCGTTGCTCGTCGTTGGGCGCGCCCCGGATTGCCGCGGACGCACGCTTCTGCTCCGCGCGCAGGCCCTCCACCTCGGTGCGCAGCCGCCGCGCGCTCTCATCCAGCGCGAGGATCTCGTCGATCGGTGCATCTTCGCCCTTGAGCCGCGCCCCGTCGCGGAAGACGTCGGGGCTCTCGCGCAGCCGCTGCAGAGCGATCACGGTGTCCCGTCCTCCTCCGCGCGGCGCGACGGCGAGAGGTGGGCGTCGTCCGGATGGAGGTCGCGATGGCGGGGCCGCATGGTGGGAAACAGCAGCACATCGCGGATCGACGCGGCATCGGTGAGCAGCATGACCAGACGATCCACCCCGACACCGAGTCCTCCGGCAGGAGGCATGCCCATCTCGATCGCCTCGAGGAAGTCCTCGTCGAGGTGGAAGGCCTCGTCGTCGCCTGCGGCACGGAGAGCGGCCTGATCCTCGAAGCGCAGACGCTGGTCGATGGGGTCGTTGAGCTCACTGAACGCGTTGGCCACCTCGCGGCCGGCGACAACCAGCTCGAAGCGCTCGACGAAGCGGTGATCCTCGCTGCGCTTGCGAGCCAGCGGCGAGACCTCGGCGGGGTAGTCGAGGACGAATGTCGGGTCCCAGAGCTCCGGCTCGACGCGCTGCTCGTAGATCTCTGACAACGCGGTTCCCGGCCCAGCCCCGGGGGGCAGCTGCACGCCGAGCGTGCCGGCGCGGGCGGCCAGCTCGTTCCACTCGTCGAGCGGATCGAAACCGCAGGCCTGCGCGACCAGGTCGACCATGCGCGCGCTGCGGAACGGCGGGATCAGGAGCAGCTCGCGACCACCGTAGCTGCGTCGCAGCGGATCGTCGCAGGGGAAGCTCCCGCCGCCGTCGTCGGTGACCTGCTGAGGACCGAGAGCGGTGGCGGCATCGACGATCAATGTCTCGGTCAGCGCACGCATCCCGTTGTAGTCCGTGTACGCCTCGTAGGCCTCGAGCATCGTGAATTCGGGGTTGTGGCGTGGTGAGAGACCCTCGTTGCGAAACACCCGACCAATCTCGTAGACGCGCCGGTAGCCGCCGACGAGCAGCCGCTTGAGGTGGAGCTCGATGGCGATGCGCAGGTAGACGTCGGTGTGCAGGGCGTTCCAGTGGGTCACGAACGGCCGCGCATGCCCGCCGCCGGGAATCGGCTGGAGGATGGGTGTCTCCGTCTCCAGGAACCCGCGGTTGTCGAGCGTTCGTCGCAGGGCGCGGACCACGGCGGTGCGAGCTGCGAAGTGGCGCCGCTGCTCGACGCTGCTCATGAGGTCGAGATATCGCTTGCGGTACCTCGTTTCCTGGTCCTGGAGACCGTGGTACTTCTCAGGAGGCGATTGCAGGGACTTGACCAGCAGCGTCACCTCGTCCGCGACGATGGTTGGTTCACCCTTGCGCGTGCGCATCACGTGTCCGCGCACTCCGATGATGTCGCCGAGGTCGAGCAGACGGACCACCGCGAATTGCTGATCGCCGAGACGATCGAGTTTCAGCCACACCTGGAGACGCTCATCCTCGGCCTCGATGTCCACCCACCAGCTCTTGCCCTGGTCGCGGGACCGCATCACCCGCCCCGCGACGCGTACCTCTGGCCCCTCGGCAGCATCCTCGCCCTCTGCGGGCGCAGCCGGCTGCGCTTCGAACGAGGCGAGGACGCGGCGGGCACCGTCGAGACTTTCGGTGGGCGAGAAATCGACGTTGTATGCGGCCACGCCGAGCTTGGCCAGCTCATCGAGCTTGCGTTTGCGTTCGGCGGTCAGGTCATCGGCGGGCATGGCGCCCTATCTTCGGACTTTGCTCAGCGGCCACGGCGCCGCGCCGTCAGGAGACGCGGACGATCTTGACGCGCCGCGGGCCGCCCGGGCTCTGCACATCGACCAACTCGCCGTTGTGGTGGCCGATGAGCGCCTTGCCAACCGGCGACTCCATCGATATGCGACCGCTGGCGACGTCCACCTCCGCCGGTCCGACGATGGTGAACACCTGCTTGCCGAACTCGTCTTTCAGCTCCACCTCGGAACCGACGCGCACAACGCTGGAGTCCTTCGACTCCTCGATGAGCACGACGTTGCGGAGCATGTTCTCCAGCGTGAGAATGCGCCCCTCGACCATGCCCTGTTCGTTCTTGGCATCCTCGTACTCGGCGTTCTCCGAGATGTCGCCGAAGTCCTTGGCGTACTTGATGCGCTCCGCGATCTCCGCACGGCGCACGGTGCGCAGTTCCTCGAGTTCTGTCTCGAGCTTCTGTTGCCCCTCGGGCGTGAGCAGAACCGGTTTGTCCATGGTGATCACGACCTCGCCAACATCGGGCCGCAAAGCGCCCCGGTCGGGATTGAGACGCCGGAGTATAGGCGAGGCCTTCCTGTCAGTGATGTGACGAATCGTCAACGTTCGTTGACCGGATGTGACACCCCGGGTATCATCGGAGCGAATCGACTGACACAGCCCCCCCTCTCGGGGCGTCTCTGGTACGCCAGGGGCGCCCTCTTTTTTAACAGGGAAGGGGCAGATCCCCTTCCCTCACGTGGTCGAAGTGAATTCGACCACGTACACCCATCCCCTCGGCGCACCTCGTGCGCCGCTCCGCTTCGCGGGGGGATATCTATTGGGCGGCGGGCGCTTTGGCCGGGTCGTCGTCGAGACGGATGGTGGGCCGGGGGCTGTCTTAACAGGGTCGGCTTCGACACCGCTGGTTCATGCAGATTTCGTTGCGACCTCCTGCGTTTCTGGGACGTCCGGGATACCTCTTGGAGCGCGTCACTTTGTGCACTCCGTGCAACGTTGCGTTGTCGGTGTGACCATGGTCACGCGCAGTGGCAGGTGGGGGTGGTGGCCACCACCACTGCCCATGTGACGGTGGTGAAGACCCAGACGGCGTATGCGGCGCTGATCCAGACGCTCTGCATGCTGGTGCTGGTGACCCTGGTCGCCACCGTGGCCAGGGCTGCCAGCACCGCCAGCGACGAGACCACCGCGAGCACGTGAGCCCATGGAGGGGCGCCGAGAACGACCCCGCCGATGACCACCAGCGCCGGCGGCAGCGCTAGCGGGACGACCCACCACGGGAGTTCGACCGGGGCGCCGAGCCGCGAATCGCTCATCCCTCGCCGCTGGTGAAGATGGGCCGGTACCAGCCCTCAGGGCCAAGCCCGGCGGCCAGCGCCAGCCCGAAGATGGTGTCGAGGTCCGCGAGGCTGGCGAGGTCCTGGACCATCGCCCGCAGCCTGGCGGCGCCGTTGCAGCCCTTGATCGACCAGGCGACGTACTTGCGGCCGATGCGCAGCGCTCGCTCGGGGCCGTGGTACGCGATGAGCAGTCCGAGATGGCGGCGGCAGAGCGCCATCCGCTCGGCGAAGTCGAGATCGGCGAGCAGCTCACCGGTGGCCAGCAGGTGCGTCGCCTGGCGGATCAGCCAGAAGTTGCCGAGCATGCCGCGGGCGATCACCACGCCGTCGACGACGCCGCTGCGGATACGACGCTCGATGAGCCGAACGTCCTCGACGTCACCACTGCCGATGACGGGGATGTCGACGGCCTCCTTGACGCGGGCGATCTCGGCCCAGTCGGCCTCGCCGGCGTAGCCCTGGCAGCGGGTGCGCCCGTGGACGGTGACGGCGGCGACACCGACGCCGGCCAGGGCGCGGGCCAGCTCGGGCGCGTTGATGCTCCCGGCATCCCAGCCGAGCCGCATCTTGGCTGTGACCGGCACGTCGACGGCGGCGACCATGGCGGCGAGCACAGCAGCCGTCGCCCTGACGTCCCGTGCCAGGGCGGCACCACTGCCTCGGCCGACGACCTTCCTGACCGGGCACCCGAGGTTGACGTCGACCGTTCGCGCACCGCGTTCGACGCAGACCTGGGCGGCAGCAGCCATCACCGCGGGGTCGCACCCGACCAGCTGCGCACCAGCCGGGCCCACGCCGACCGGGAAATCGAGCAGGTGCAGGCTGGCGTCCAGGCTGCGCACCACCGCCTCGCTGGCCACCATCTCTGTCGAGACCAGGCCGGCGCCCATCTCGACGGCCAGCCGGCGGCAAGGCGCGTCGGTGATGCCAACCATCGGCGCGATCAGCACCGGGGAGGACAGTTCGAGCGTCCCGATGCGCAGGGCGGCGCGAGGCGGTGCTGCGAGGGCCATGATCGCTCGATCTTACGGGCAGCGCGGGCAGCGGCCCTCAGTCGGTGTTGAGCTCGTGGATGAGTCGAAGTCCGACGAGCGTCAGGTTCGCGTCCACCGCCTCGATCTCGGGGATCAGCGGCGCGAAGAGCTCGGCGAGGCCACCGGTGGCGATCACCTTGGCGCTCTCGCCCATTTCGGCACGCATCCGCGCGACGATCCCCTGGACCAGGCCGACGTACCCGAACACGAAACCGGCCTGCATCGACGCCGCCGGGCTGCGCCCGATCACCGACGGCGGCGCCGTCAGCTCCACCCGGTTGAGCTTCGACGCGTGGCTGACCAGTGCGTCGAGGCTGATCAGGATCCCGGGCGCCATGGCACCGCCAAGGTACTCCCCTGCCGCCGACACGCAGTCGAAGGTGGTCGCGGTGCCGAAGTCGAGGAGGATCACGGGCGCGCCATAGAGATGGCGACCGGCGAGGGCGTTGGCGATGCGGTCGGCGCCGACGAGGCGGGGATCCTCGTAGCGGATGCTCACGCCGGTGCGGATGCCGGGGCCGACCACCAGCGGGGCGCGCCCGAAATACACCCGCGACATCTCGTCGACGGCTCGGGCCAGAGGTGGGACCACGTTGGCGACGGCGACGGCGTCGATGCCGGCGGGGTCGATGCCGCGGCGGCGGAGGAGATCGCCGGTGGCGAGCCCGAGCTCGTCGCCGGTGGAGCGTTCGTTGGTGTGCAGCCGGAAGTCGGCGACGAGGCGCTCGCCGTCGAACACACCGACGAGGATGTTCGTGTTGCCGACGTCGACCGCGAGCAGCATCGCGCGGATTGTAGGAAGGCCCGCTACGACCGGTGCGCGCGGCGGTGAGGGATCGCTAGCGTTGCGAGCCTCATGATCGGACTCATCGACATCGGGGGGACCAAGCTGCTGGCTGCGGTGGCGCAGCCGCCGCGGGGCATCGGCAGGACCGTGCGTCGCGCCACACCGCGCGCCGGTAACGTGGTCGCCGTCCTGGCGGAGATGCTCGACGAGGTCCGTCGAGGGCACCCGCTCGAAGCCATCGGGGTCGCGGTGCCGGGGCCGTTCGACCGCGACCGTGGCCAGCTGATCAACCCACCCGGGCTCTCCGGCGACTGGCATCGCCTCGACATCGCGGTCCCGCTGCGGGCGCGCTTCGACTGCCCGGTGCGGGTGGAGAACGACGCCAACTGCGCCGCCCTGGCCGAAGCGCACCTCGGGGCCGGGCGCGGCTCCCGCCTCCTCGTCTACTACACCGTCTCCACCGGCATCGGCACCGGCGTGGTCCGTGACGGCGACCTCGTGGTCCAGCGTCACGACAACGAGGGCGGCCACCAGGTCCTGTGGCCGAAGCCCGTCGGGGGTCCGCCGTGTGACTGCGGCGGGGTGGGCTGCCTGGAGGCGATCGTCAGCGGCCGTGCCATCACCACCCGCTTCGGGCGCCCGCCGGCGGATATCGAGGAGCAGGTGGTGTGGGACGACGTGGGCGCGTGGCTGGGCCTGGCGGTGGTCAACGCCACAGCACTGCTCGACTGCGACCGGGTGGTGTTCGGCGGCGGTGTGGCGACGCCACGGTGGCCGCGGCTCGAGCCGGCCCTCCGCGCCACCGTCGCCGCCCACCTCAAGCTGCAACCGCCACCGGACATCCGCGCCGCTGAGCTCGGCGAGGATCGCAACCTTGCCGGGGCGCTCCTGCTGCTCCAGGGCTGAGGCCGGCCGGGACCACCAGAGGCCGCGCTGGTTACGCTTGCCCGCGTGAGTGCCGTTCACCTCGTCGCCGACAGCACCTGCGACATCTCCACCGCCGAGGCGGCGAAGCTCGGCCTGGTGATCGTCCCCCTCAAGGTGATCATCGGCGAGGAGGTGTTCGCCGACGGTGTCGACATCGACCCGGCCACCCTGTACGCACGGATGCGCTCGTCCACGGTGGCGCCCCGCACCTCGCAGCCGACGCCGGCGGAATTCGAGGCGGTGTTCCGCGAGGTCGGCGCCGACGGGGCCCCGATCGTCTGCACGACCATCTCCGCGGCGATGAGTGGCACCCACGGCTCGGCGGTGGCGGCGCGGACCGCCGTGCCCGACCTCGACATCAGGCTCATCGACACTGGCAGTGTCGGTCCCGGCCACCAGCAGGTGGTCGAGGCGCTGATCGCGGCGGCGGCGGGCGGTGCGGGTGCTGCCCAGCTCGAGGAGCTGGCGGCCACCATCCGCTCGACCCAACGCCTGGTCTTCACCGTCGAGAGCCTCGAGTACCTGCGCCGTGGCGGCCGGATCGGCGGGGCTCGGGCGCTGCTCGGGTCGATGCTGAACATCAAGCCGATCCTCGAGGTGCGCGAGGGGGCCGTCGAGCCGCTGGACCGCGTCCGCACCTTCCCGAAGGCGCTGGACAGGCTTCTCGAGGAGGTGACCGCTTCGGCGAGGGCATGGGGCGGACGGGCATCCGTGCTGGTCACCCACGCCGACAAGGCCGAGGCGGCAGCCGACATCGCCCGCCGGGCTGCCGATATCGCTGGCGAGCCAGTGCGGCTGATCGACGTCGGCCCGGTGATCGGCTGCCACGGCGGCCCCGGCGCCATCGGCATGTCCTTCCACAGGCCGTTGTAGGGCTCGCCCGCCCACACCCCCGGAGCTCGGCGCCTGAAGGAGCCGGACAGCGCCGCGCGGAGCGACTACGATTGGGCAGTTGCCCAAACTCTGAATCGGGCTGCTGGAGGGGTGAATGGCGGCGTTGGACATACGGCCCGGCGCGGAACCGGGACGGCGCGGCCAGATCATCCGCGCGGCGGCCACGGTCCTCGGCCGGATCGGCTACTCCGACAGCTCCATCAAGCAGATCGCGCACGAGGCGGGCGTCGCTCCGGGCCTCGTGCACTACTACTTCACCTCCAAGGAGGAACTCCTGGTCGCGGTCGTCCACGACCTTGAACGCGAGATGGTGGCCGACTGGCAGTCCGCCGTCGCCGGCATCGACGACCCCCTCGAGCGGATCGTCGCCGCCCTCGATCACACCGCCATCCGCTGCACCGAGCACCCTGAGTTCTTCCGCCTCCTCTTCGACCTCTACGTCGTGGGGCTCAACAACCTCGCGATCCGCGAGCGCTGCGTGGATCTCTGGACGCACTTCGCCGACGACATCGAGGCCGAGGTCCAGCAGGTCCTGGATCGACTCCCCGGGGCAGGCACGGTGCCGCCACGGGATCTCGCCGAGGCCATCGCCGGTGCCATCGACGGGATCGCGCTCGCGGGGCTGCTGCGCGAACGCGAACCGACGGACGCATACGACGCGCTCAAGGCCATGCTCCTGTCGCAGGTGGTGACCGCGTACGTTCACGCGGGCAAGGAACCGCCCGTCGCGCGGATGCGTGCGCTGCTCGATCGCCCCAAGGTGGCCGGCGGCTTCCAGTAAGCGCCGGCTGACGGAGCGGGCGGTGCGGTCGCTCCTGCCACCATGTGTGGATGCGACCCGGCCAGCTCGCCTGTCCCAACAACTGTCCCGAGGGACGCTTCGAGGCGCTCAACGCGCCGATGTTCGTCGACCGCACCGGCCGCTACGTGGGGCATGACAGCGCTCGGGCGACCTATGTCTGCGCCGTCTGCCAGAGCGTCGCCGTCGACGTCGCCGCGGCAGCGCGCGAGATGCACCGGCGCGGCGACGAACGGATGGTGACGTTGACCTGTCCTCCGTGCTCGATGCGGCTGCTCCCTCCCGAAGACGACCCGCTCGCCAGCGTCATCGAATGCCCAGCCTGCGAAACGCGCTTCGAGGTCGAGGAGGGCATGCCCCGGCTGCACGGTGACCCGGGCAGCGGCGAGGACGCACAGGCAGGCTGACGGCTGTCAGCGGCGCCCCAGCGAGCGCAGCGCCGCCTGCGCCGCCCACCAGCCGCACATGCCGTGCACGCCGCCGCCCGGTGGCGTGGCGGCGCTGCAGATGAAGATGCTCGGGTTCGGCGTGGTGTAGGGCGATATCCGCGGCGCCGGGCGCGCAAACAGCTGGCCGAGGCTGAACATCCCGCCGTTGATGTCACCCCCGGCGTTGTTGGCGTTGTGTGACTCCAGCGCCGCGGTATCCATGGTGTGGCGGCCGATGATCCTGTCCCGAAAACCGGGGGCGAAGCGCTCCACCTGCGCCTCGATCACCGACGTCATGTCGCGGCGCGATCCGTTGGGCACATGGCAGTAGCCCCACAGCGTCTGCCGTCCCGCCGGCGCGCGGGTTGGGTCGACCAGCGAGGGCTGCGCGAGGATGACGAAGGGCCGCTGCGCGTGGCGCCCGGCCGCCACCGCCGCTTCCGACGCCACGATCTCCGCGAAGCCGCCACCGATGTGCACCGTGGCGGCGCGCGCACAGCGCTCGTTGAGCCAGGGAACCGGGCCATCGAGCGCCCAGTCCACCTTGAACACGCCGGGGCCGTACCGGTACCTGCGCATGCGGCCGCGATACCGCTGCGGCAACTCCTCCGCACAGACGCGCTCGACGTCGCGTGGCACGAGGTCGAGCAGGCGCAGCCGCGAGCTGGGGAGCTCGGCGAGTGAGGTGACGCGCCTCCCTGTCTCGACGGTGCCGCCGAGGTCCGCCAGCCGGGTTGCCAGTGCTCTCGCGACGTTGGCTGTGCCACCGCGCACCACCGGCCAGCCCGCCGCGTGACCGACGAGGTTGAGCATCAGACCCATGCTGGCGGATGCCGGGCTGTCCAGTGACAGCATCGAGTGCGCGGCCACGCCGGCGAAGAGCGCCCTCGCTCTCTCGCCGCGGTAGGCGATGCGCGCGAACACGGTGGCCGGCAGCAGCGCGGGGAGGCCGAAAGCACCGACCATGAGGGGATGCCGCGGCAATCGCAGCGGTCCGAGGAACTGTTCGAGGAGCTGGGGCGCGTGTCGAGTCAGCGGCGCGAAGATGCGCCGGTATCGGACGCCGTCCTCGCCAAGGTGGGCCGCGGTGTCGTCCACGGACCGCTCGAGGAGCACTGCGTCGCCGTTCTCGAGCGGGTGGGCGAGCGCCGCCGGCGAGAACGCGAACTCGACCCCACGCGCAGCCGGGTCGAAGGCACGAAAGAACGGTGAGGCCATCCCGAACGCCAGGACCGCGGCACAGAAATCATGCTGGAACCCGGGGAGCGTCAGCTCGGCGGTGCGACAGCCGCCGCCGATCTCGTCCTCCGCCTCGACGACGTGCACCGACAGGCCGCGCTCGGCAAGCGTTATCGCGGCGGCAAGCCCATTGGGACCGGAGCCGACCACCACGGCGTCGTAGGACGCAGCCACGGCAGGCTAGCGATCCAGCGCCGGCAGCAGCGCCACGGTGGCACCGATGGGACCCGACGACTCACCTTCCTCCCGCGACCAGAAGCGCGAGAAGCGACCGTCGAACCCCCAGAGCAGGCCATCGTGGTCGACGCTCGGCGCGTCCTCCCAATGCGGCGTATGCCCGTGCACGAGCCGGCGCGCCCCGAAGTGCGCCAGGTACACGTCGAGGCGGCGGCGCTCCACGAACGCGCGCCGGCCGAACAACGTGCGCACCGCGGAGAAGACCCCGCCCGGCGTCGCCAGCCAATCGTGCGCGTGCCCGTTGACCTCGTCCACGGTGTCGCCAAGCGTCGCGTAGAGGTCGTCGTCGGTGTGCTGCACCAGGGTCCCGTCAGCCATCAGGATCAGGAACGGCAGATCCCGCAGCCATGACTCGAGGCCTGGGTCGCGGTCGACCGCCTCGAGATCGGCCCAGTCGCCGCGCCGGTGCAGCCACAGCGCCTCCAGCTCTGCCGGGTCGCGAGCCTGCCACGCTTGTGGCGGCTCGACACCCCGGCGCCGCTCCAGCACAGCGAGCAGGAACAGGTCGTGGTTGCCGAGCACAGCGCGGCTGTTGCCGCGCGACCGGGCCAGGCGCGCCGCCGCCGCTCCGCCGCCGCGACCGGGACGTCCGCCCTGGAAGAAGTCACCGAGAAAGACGGTGTCCACCTCGTCCTGTGGGTAGGGCAGCAGCGCCTCCTCGAGGCGCTCGACGTCGCCCTGGACATCCCCGACGATGAGCAGCGGGCGTGTCACCAGGAGAGGATAGCGATCAGCTCCTGGCCTTCCCCGGACGGCGGCGCGGCTCGGCCGCCTCGCGGCCCTGGATCTTCGGCGAGCGTATCGCGGCGCCCACCTCCTTGGCCGCGGCGGGCTGTCGCGCCAGCAGGATGGCGATCCTGCGGGTCTTGGCGACCAGCGTCGCGGCGCGGACGAACTGCCGTGACACCATCCGCGGACCAGGGCCTCCGGGGATCTCGCGACGCTGCAGGGCCGAGTCGATGTCGAAGAGGTCGACGATGTCGTCGCCGGCGAGGGGAGTCATCGCCCGCCACTCAGCGACGCTGATGTCCGCCAGCGTGCGGCCCTCCTCCTGGGTGCGCTGGACGGCGGCACCGATCAGCTGGTGAGCGGTGCGGAAGGGCATCCCGCGGACCACCAGGTACTCGGCCACGTCGGTGGCGAACAAAGCAGGATCAGACGCTGCAGCACGCAGGGCGCGCCGGTTGAAACGGAGGACCCGCACCACGTCGGTGACCACCGCGATCGTCGTCAGGGCGGTGTCCACGGCGTCGAACAGCGCCGTCTTGTCCTCCTGCAGGTCGCGGTTGTAGGTCAGCGGCAGCCCCTTGAGCAGCGTGAGCAGAGCGGTCAGGTCGCCGATGCTGCGCGCCGTGCGTCCGCGCACCAGCTCGAGCACATCGGGGTTCTTCTTCTGGGGCATGAGGGATGAGCCGGTGGCGTGGCTGTCCGGCAGCTCAGCGAAGCCGAACTCGCTGGAGGTCCAGAGCACCACCTCCTCGGCCAGCCTCGACAGGTGCACCATGATCAGCGCGCAGGCCGACGTGAGCTCCACGACGAAGTCCCGGTCGGCCACAGCGTCCAGCGAGTTGGCTGTGATGCTGGCGAAGTTCAGCTCCACTGCCACGGCGCGGCGGTCGAGCGGCAGCGTCGACGCAGCGAGCGCGCCGCTGCCCAGCGGGAGCACGTCGCACCGGTCGTGGGCATCCTCGAGGCGACCGATGTCGCGCTGCAGCATCTCGACATACGCGAGCAGGTGATGGGCCAGCGACACCACCTGGGCGCGCTGACCGTGGGTGTATCCGGGCATCAGCGTGCCGCGATGCTGTTCGGCGCGGCGGATGAGGGTCTCCTGCAGCGAGGCGATCGCCAGCATCAGGTCACGGATGACTCTCTTCGCGTACAGGCGCAGGTCGGTGGCCACCTGGTCGTTGCGGCTGCGCCCGGTATGCAGCCTCCCGGCGACCTCACCGGCGATCTCGAACAGGCGCCGCTCGATGGCGGAGTGGATGTCCTCGTCGCCGTCGTCGACGACGAACGTGGTGCGGTCGAACTCGCGGCGGATATCGCGCAACCCCGCCTCGATGACCCGCGCGTCCGCCGGGCTGACGAGTCCGACCGAGCGGAGCATGTGCAGGTGCGCGATCGACCCGTCGATGTCGTCCCCGTAGAGGCGGCGATCGACAGCGATGCTGGTCGTGTACTCCTCCACGCGGCGCGAGGTGCGCGACCGCAGCCGGCCCGACCACATCTTCGCCGGCGTCGGCTGCACCGGTGTCGCAGGGTCGGACGGACCGCCGTCGCCGGTGGCGCCGGCACCGACGATCCGGATGCCCCGAGCCATCAGGAGGCGCGCCGCACCTGCCGCGGCAGCGAGAGGGGTTCGAGGTCCTCGAGGGCCCCCTGCGCGCTCGCCGCGGTCCGCAGCGACAACCCGAACAGTTCGATGAAACCACGCGCGGCGGCGTGGTCGAAGCTGTCGCCGGCGCGGTCGTAGGTCGCCAGAGAGGTGCTGTACAGGGAACGCACTGCGCGGCGACCGGTGACGCTGACCTCACCGCGCCGGCAGCGCACGCGCACCTCGCCGCTGACGTGCTCCTGGGTCGACGCGACGAATGCCGCCAGCGCGTTGCGAAGCGCGCCGAACCAGAGTCCGTCGTAGACGAGACGCGCCCACTCGTTGCCGAGCTGACGCTTGACATGGGCGACGTCGCGTGGAAGGGCAACCGTCTCCAGGGCGGCGTGGGCGGCGTGCAGGATCGCCGCTGCCGGGGCCTCGTAGACCTCGCGCGACTTGATGCCCACCAGCCGGTTCTCGACATGGTCGATACGACCCACGCCGTTACGTCCGCCGAGCGCGTTGAGGCGCCGCACCAGCTCCTCGGCCGCAACTCGCTCCCCGTCCAGCGACACCGGCGCACCGCGCTCAAACGCGATGGTGAGCTCGTCGCCCGAGCTCGGAGCGGTGGCGGGGTCGGCGGTCCACTCGTAGACGTCAGCGGGAGGTTCGGTCCACGGATCCTCGAGCGGACCGCATTCGACACTCCTCCCCCACAGGTTGGCGTCGACGCTGTACGGCGAGTCCACCGTGACT
>CATPCA010000091.1 GCA_955652545.1 Candidatus Dormiibacterota bacterium | reverse complement strand
GGAGCCGGGCCACCGGCCACGCCGCCGCCACCGGCGGTGACGCTCTGACCGCCCGCCCGTCGACCCAGCCTGCGCAGAAGGGCAAGGTGCCGTGGGCGCGCCCTCCCACAGCCAAGCAGCCGGGCCGCGGTCATCCCCGGGTGGCTCCGTCGACGCAGACCGCGCTGTCTGTCTGTACCGGGAGGGTGAACGTGTGACCGAGCTGCTCGATGGCACCGTCGAGGTGCGGGGCGACGACCCCGCCACACCAACGGTGCTGCGCACCGACGCGGGTTGGCGTCGCGTCGAGCGCGTGGTCACTCGCTGGGTGGTGCAGACAGACTGGTGGAGGCGCCCCGTCCACCGTGAGTACCTCCGCTGCCTGCTCGCCGGCGGTGAGTGCTGCGAGCTGTACCACGACCTCGGCGAGGACGGCGGCTGGTCCTGGTCGCGCCGCTATGACTGAGCACCGGCCGTGCCTCCGCCCGGTAGGGGCGGACGGAGGCCGGTCCGGCTGTGCGTGGCGGCTGCCAGGGTTGACCACCACACATCCGTATAGTTACACAGAAAAGTAGTAGCCGTCAATGGCCTTCGCGGAGCTCGCCGCTCGTTCCCACTACTCCTTCCTCGAAGGTTCGGCGTCGCCGCGCGCCCTGGTGGCGAGCGCCGCGACGCTCGGCATCGAGGCGCTCGGGCTCTGCGATCGCAACGGCCTGTACGGAGCGGTCGGCTTCATGGAGGCGGCGCGCGCCGCCGGGATCCACGCCGTCATCGGCGTCGACCTCGACCTCGACGGCGGTGATCGCCTGCGCCTGCTCGCCCGCCATCGCGGCGGCTACCGCCAGCTCGCCCGGGCGATCAGTGCAGCCCAGCTCGCCGGTATCAAGGGACAGCCGCGGCTGCGGCTGGCCGGGCTCGATCGGTCGGCCGGCGGCGATCCCGGTCCGGTCCCGCCGCCGAGCCGCCGTCGCCCCACCGTGGCGGCGCCGGAGCGGGCTGTGGCGATCCGTCCCACCGCGGGTCCCTTCCCCCAGGGCTGGCCCGGGCTGCCCTCGACCACCCACCTCGCGCAGGGTGAGCCGGCCACCGTCGACCCCGCCGACCTCGACGGCTGCACCGTCCTCGCCGGCGGCGCTGAGAGCGCCATCGCCACGGCCCTGGTGCGCGGCGACCGGCGCGGTGCCAGCCGGCGAGCCGAGCAGCTGCGCGACCTCTTCGGTCGCGACCGCGTCGCCCTCCTGCTCACCCATCACCGCCATCCCGGCGACTCCTGGCTGGCCGCGGAGACAGCCCTGCTCGGCCGGCGCACCGGCCTGCCGCTCGTCGCCAGCGGGATGCCAGTTCATGCCAATCATGACGATAAGGCTCTGCTCGACGTGCTCACCGCCATCCGACATCGAACCACCCTCGATGCGGCCGCGGCGCACGGACTGCTGCTGCCCAATGCCGAGCACCACCTTCGCTCCGAGGCGGAGCTGCGTGCCCTGCTCCCGGAGCACCCGGAGGCCTTCGCGCTGGCCGCCCACATCGCCTCACAGTGCGACGTCGAACTCGACTTCAGCCAGTCGCGCTTTCCCGGTTTTCCCGTGCCGGACGGGGAAACGCCGTTCTCCGTCCTCTATCGTCTCTGCCAGGAGGCGGTGCAGCGAAGGTACCGGCCGATGACGCGCGCGGTGGCCGCACGGCTGCAGCGCGAGCTCGAGGTGATCGAGAAGACCAACCTCGCGGAGTTCTTCCTGATCACCTGGGACATCATGCGGTTCGCGCGCGAGCATCACATCCCCGGACAGGGGAGGGGAAGCGCCGCCGACAGCATCGTCGCCTACCTGCTCGACATCACCCGTGTCGACCCGGTTGCCCACGACCTTCTCTTCGAGCGCTTCCTGCACGAGGACCACCAGGGCACACCCGACATCGACATCGACTTCTCCACCGACCACCGCGAGGAGGTGCTCCAGTACGTCTACGACAAGTACGGCGCGGAACGCACCGGCATGGTGGCCAACGTCGTCACCTTCCGGCCGCGTATGGCGATACGGCAGGTGGGGGCGGCGATGGGCTTTCCTGAGCCGCTCATCGACAAACTGGCCAAAGGCGTCGACGGTTGGTACATGCTCGACGTCGCGTCCGCGCTCGAAACTGCAGGTGTCGACCTTCCAACCGTCGGCGCAGGCGACTTCATGTCGCCGGAGCCGACACCGCCGGCTGGGGGGTGCGCGAGGGGGGGACCTGTTCCCCCCTCGTCTTTGCCGTGGAAGCAGTTCAAAGAGATTCTCTACGCCATCGAGGGCACACCGCGGCACCTCGGCATCCATGTCGGCGGCATGCTGGTCACCGGCGAGCCGCTCGTCGACGTCGCCCCGGTGGAGCACGCCACCATGCCCGGTCGCGTGGTGGTGCAGTTCAACAAGGACGACGTCGAGGATCTCGGCCTCATCAAGATGGACCTGCTCGGCTTGCGCACCCTCTCGGCGGTCGCCGAATGCCTCGACCTCATCGAGCAGGGCGGTGGGACACGCCCCGACCTCGACTCCCTGCCACTCGACGATCCCGCCGTCTACGCGAGCATCCAGAAGGTCGACACCATCGGCCTCTTCCAGATCGAGTCGCGTGCCCAGCAGCAGTCGCTGTGGCAGTCGCAGCCCCGCGAGTTCAACGACCTCATCGTGCAGGTGGCGATCATCCGCCCCGGTCCCATCCAGGGCGACGCCGTCAATCCCTACCTGCGCCGCCGTCAGGGTCTCGAGCCGGTCACCTACGCGCACCCATCGTTGGAGCCAATCCTGTCTGAAACAATGGGCGTGATCCTCTACCAGGAACAGATCCTGCGGATTGTCATGGAGGTGGCGGGCTACACCGCCGGCCAGGCAGATCGCTTCCGTCGGGCGATGAACCGGCACCGCTCGCGCATCGAGATGGACGAGCTGCGCGACGAGTTCGTGAGCCGCTGCCAACAGGCCAGCAATGTGCCGGTCGAGGTTGCCGAGCAGATCTTCAGGGGCGCGGCCGGCTTCGCCCAGTTCGGTTTCTGCAAGAGCCATGCCGCAGCCTTCGCACGCACCGCGTATGAGACGGCGTGGCTGCGGCTGTACCATCCCGCGGAGTACGTCTGCGCCCTGCTCAACGCGCAGCCGATGGGCTTCTATCACCCTTCAGTGCTGGTCGAGGACGCCAAGCGCCACGGGGTCGGCTTCCTCCCCGTCGACGTGGCGCGCAGCCGCGCCCGCTGCACCATCGAGGCCGGAGCGGTGCGGCTGGGCTTCAACTACATGAAGGCGCTCGGGCCCATGGCGCGCACCGCGTGCGAGGATGCGACCCTCGCCGGGGCGACCTCGCTGCGCGCCTTCTGGCGGCACACGCTGCTGCCGCGGCGCGCAATGGAGAACCTCGTGCTCGCAGGTGCGTTCGACGGAACCGAGCCGGGGCGTCACCGCCGCGAGCTGCTCTGGGAGCTGAAGCAGGTGGAGGAGAGCCTGCCTCCCCGCACTGCCGCACGCCGTGCCGTGCCGCCGCCCGTCGACCGCACCGTCGCCGGGCGCAGGCCTCCGCGAGGACGCGGCGCGCTCGCCGGCAATCGCCGGGGGGATCTCGCCCCTGCGGTGCGCCGCGTCGAGGCCGACCCGCTGCCGTCGTTGCTCGAAGCGCCCGCCCTGTCGCCGCCGCTGCCGGAGATGGATGAGCGAACCAGGGTTCTCACCGAGTACGCGCTCAGCGAGGTGAGCACGGGCGCGCACCTGCTCTCCTTCATCCGTGCCCAGCTCGCATCGCTGGGATGTCGCCCGCTCGCCACCATTCGCGACCTCCCCGACGGGAGCCGTGTCCGTGTCGCCGGGTTGGTGATCGCCCGACAGGCACCCGCGTCGGCCAGCGGGTTCCGGTTTTTCACACTCGCCGACGAGGAGGCGCACCTCGACCTCATCTTCCGTCCCGCGGTGGTGATCCGCACCCGGCGGATTGCCAACCACAACCCCCTGCTGATGGTCGAGGGCCGGCTGCAGAACGAGCGCGGACGGGTCAACGTCGTGGTGGAGACGGTGGTGGCACTGGATGGCGACGGCGTCCCACTGCCCAGCGACGCGCGCACCAGGATGGCCGCGCCACCGTCACACGACTTCCGCTGACCGCGGGTCAGCGGCGCCGACGGCTGAGACGTGTTCCCCCGATCGCCAGCGCGAGCGCGACGATGACCACAGCCACCACGAGCAGCGCCACCGGTGGCCCTCCGGAGCCGGGCGAGGTGGGCGAGCCCGTCGACCCCTGGACGACGAGGGCAAAGATCCCCAGCGACGGCGACGCCGCTTCGAAGGTGGTGCCACACCCTGCGGTGAACGTCTTCAGCGCCGTCCAATGGGTGCCGTCGAAGTGCTCCACGGTGGGTTGTGAGCCACCCGATGAGGTGGCCTCGAGCACGACGGTCGCGGGGTGACCCGCGGCCAGGGCGAGGGGGTGGCCACCCGACTGGACCTCGAAGGAGTACACGTTGCCCTCGATGGTCCCGTTCGGCGGTGTGATCGCCGGTGGCTCGGTCGGCGTTATCGACACTGTCGCCGTGGAGGCGCCCGGCGGCGCGGCGAGGCTGCCCGGGCCGACGATGATCTGCGCCTGCGGGCTCGAGTCGTTGTCGGCGAGCTCGAAGGTGCTGGCGATGTCCGCTGCGGAGAAGGTTTTCACCTGAGACGGCGCTGGGGGGTTGCCGCCGAGCACCAGGTAGTGCGGGGGCAGGCAGATGCCGTCGTACAGGGGTGGTCCGCCGCCGCCGGCGCGTACAGCGGCAAGCGCCACCAGTGACAGGGCGGCGACGGCGAGGGCGGCCCGGCGCTTGGCGGGGCGCCCGGATGTCACGCCGGGAGCGGGATCAGCTGGGGAGCGCCCGTGGCGTCCACCGGCGGCCACACGGTCACGCTGTGGCGCACGGCCTGCCACTGCCAGATGACGGCCGCAGCTCTCGTGTTCTGGCCAAGCATGGCCGGATCGGTGGAGAACTGGATGCCGGCGCCGTTGGGCAGGCCGCCGCGCGGGATGTCGAGGCCGCGGGCGGCGACCGCGATCGACCCCGCGTCGAGGTGGGTCGCGTGGGGGAGGACGTCATGGAAGAGCGCCCACGCGGCGGTGAATCCGGCCAGCCCTTCCTCGGTGGGTGCGGTGCCGGTGGTGTGCCTCCAGGCACGCGAGAACTGCTCGTGGGTGGCCCGAGCGTCAGGCGTGAGAACCGCGGGGTTGAAGCCCTGCGTGGGTCGGTCCGACGCGAAGACACCGATCGCCGCCGACCCGAGCTCCAGCCCGAAGTCGGGACCGCACTCGGCCATCGTCGAGCCGATCAGCGCACCGACGTGCAGGTGCGCGGCGAGCATGGCGCGCCGGAAGGCAACGCCGTCAGGGATGTACGAGGCGAGGATGAGCACGTCGGGCCGGGCGGCGGCCACCGCCGCGAGCACGCTGGAAAAGTCAGGCCGGTGCGCGTCGTACGTCGTGTATGACACCACGTTCATCCCCCGGGCGCGGGCCTGCGCTGCGGCGCTGTCACCGACGGAATGCCCGTAGTCGTCGTCCTCGAGCAGGACCGAGACGCGCGTGGCGGGCGCCCTCAACCCCAGCCTCGGTGCGATCACCGTCGCAGCGAACGTCGCCGAGTTGGCGCCGAGGTTGGCTCCACTCGCGCCCACCCGGAAGATGTTCGGCAGGGCGCGCCCGGTGACCCTGTCGGCAACGGCGCCCGCCTCCCAGTAGGTGAGCCCGGCCGCCGCGGCGGCCGCGCTGGCAGGCACCGACAGGGCCGATGAGTAGGTGCCGATGACGACAGAAACTCCGTCGCTGCGCAGGCTCTGCACCGCAGAGGGCGCGGCGGTTGGGTCATCCAGTTCGCGGGCGTCGAGCTGTACTTGCATGCCGTCG